>JAMOAD010000162.1 GCA_023621955.1 Acidobacteriota bacterium | reverse complement strand
CCAGACCTCTGGACGGCGGACGGCAATTTTTCAAACCCTCAGAGGGTCACCTCTCTGGACGACCAGAAGGGAGCCTTCTTCTGGGGAAAGGAGGAGCTACGTTCCTTCTCCCTCCCCGATGGGAAAAGCCTGAAAGGGGTTCTCTACCGACCGGAGAGGACCCTTTCAGGAGGGCGCTCTCCTTTGATCGTCGTGATCTACGAGAGGATGAGCCAGTACTTCCACCGCTTTCACACCCCCGAGGCGGCAACGGAGCTCAACGTTCCCTTCTTCGTCTCCCGGGGGTATGCCGTGTGGATGCCCGATATCATCTACACCCCTGGGGAGCCAGGGCAGAGCGCGCTGAAGTGTGTTGTCTCCAGCGTGGAAAGCCTTCTCAAGGAGGGATGGGTCGACCCGAAGGGGGTAGGGATCACGGGTCACTCCTTCGGAGGTTATGAGACGACCTACATCCTGACCCAGTGCTCTCTCTTCTCCGCCGGAGTGGTTTCGGCTCCGGTGGCCAATATGACGAGCTCTTACGGTGGAATCCGTTGGGGGAGGGGCGATTCTCGGCAGTTCCTCTACGAAAGGGACCAGAGCCGTCTGGGCGGCTCTCTCTGGGACATGCCGGAGAAGTATATCCAGAACTCTCCCCTCTTCTCCCTTTACAAACTCACCACCCCCCTGTTGATTCAAGCCAACGACGATGATGACACCGTCCCCTGGGAGCAGGGGATCGAGCTCTTCATGGCCCTTCGCCGTCTTGAGAAGCCAGCTTACCTCTTCAACTACACCGGGGAGGGCCATAGTTTGAACAAAGGCGTTAACCGCTTTCACTGGACCCAGAAAGTGGATGAGTTTTTCAACCGTTTCCTGCGCCACGAGGCTGAACCGGCCTGGATGGCAGTGGACGAAGAGGGACGGCGCCGCTCTTCCGCCAAGGAGTGACGGCCCCGGAGAAGAGCCGGGGAAGCTGGTTTAGCGGGGAGAGCGAAAGGGGCCGTTCTCTTGCTCTGATCCGTTCTTTTCCCTACCATAGGGGTAGGGAGAGAGGAGAATGATCAAGAGAGGACACGGGGGATTCATCTTCTTCGCCACCCTTCTGGTGATGGTTCTTTCCGGGGAGGAGGTGAGGCACAGGCGCTATACTTCGGCCCAGGGGCTTTCTGAGAACGCCGTTACCTCTCTCTTCCAAGACCGCAAGGGGTTTCTCTGGGTCGGTACTCAGGACGGCCTCAACCGTTTCGACGGGTCCGGGTTCTTGGCCCTCCGCTCCGAACTGACCGATACTTCCACTCTCTCCGATAGCTGGGTGAACGGGATTCTCCTGGAGGATTCCCGGGAGGTTCTCTGGGTGGTGACCAACGATCGGGTCATCAACCTGGTGGACCTGAAGAGCCTGAAGGTTCAGAGGCTTACGCCTGACCCCAGGGATCCCTCCTCACTGACACCTTTTCGGGGGCTCTTTCGGGTGAAGGAAGACTCTCAGGGGAGGGTCTGGCTGGCCAACGACAGGGGCGTGTTTCTTTGGAACCCCCGGCAGAAGGGCTTCCGAAGGCTTTTCATCGGGGCCCCCCCCCGGTACGAACAACTCTTCCGGGGTGTCCGGGATGTCTTGGAGATCGAGGATGGTCGCTTCCTCTTGGCCACCTTGGGGGGAATCGTGACCTTGGAGAGGGACTTGACGCACTTCAAGGTACGCTTCGAGGCCGAAAGCCAAGGGGGAGTCATCGGCTTCGGGAGGGATTCCCAAGGGAGACTCTGGGGGCTCAGCGGAGAGAACCTTCTCCGCTTCGAACCGGAGAGGGTGGAGTGGACCTCCTTTCCCCTTCCGGAGCGGGGTGTTCAGAAGATCGGTAAGGTCCGAGCGGCCTTGCCGGACCGTCGCGGAAACCTCTGGCTCTCTCTCCAGGGAAACCTCTACGCCTTCGATCCCCTGAGGGGGACCTTTACTCTCCACGAAGGTTTGAAGAGGGCCGGTGCGGATGTGAGGGCCCTGTTTCTCGACCGGGGGGGACGTCTCTGGGCGGGGAGCGCCGACGGGCTCTACCGCATCGACCAGAGGGGCGGGTATACCCGCTTCGATATCGCCACTCCGGGAAGCGATGGGAACAGAATCGTCGGAATCACCCAGGACAAGGCCGGAGACCTCTGGCTCAACGGCCCGCTGAACCCCAACAACGGGGGAGTCCTCACCCGTTTCACCCCCTCCGAGGGACGATCTCTGCGGCTTGCCTTTTCGTCGGGTTCCCAACCGGTGGACCACTTCTTTCCACCCCTCCAGGACAACGGCGGGAACCTCTGGTTCGGCACCTTCGGTTCAGGGCTCTTCCTCTACTCTCCCGGAACGAGACGCTTCCACCACCTTCATCCCGACGAGGGGCTTATCGGCGTGAACGTCTTCAGCTTTGTCGAGGATGACCGGGGGAGAATCTGGACCGGAATCTTCGACAAGGGGATCGACATCTACGACCCCAAAACCAGGAAACACTCCTCTCTCCTCTTCGGTCAAGGAAGTCCTGTCTCCTTTCCGAACGCCGCCCCTATGGCTCTCTGTAAGGGAAGGGAGGGGGAGATTTGGGCCGCCACCCTCGGGGGAGGGCTGGTCAGGGTGGATTCAAAGAGTGGGAAGCTTCGGATCTACCGGAACCTCCCGTCGGATCCCCGGAGCCTTCCCTCCAACGCTCTGACCTCCTGTGCCGTGGACCGGTACGGAGGGGTATGGGTGGGGACCACGGGACAGGGGGGCGCCCGTTTGGATCCGAAGACAGGTCTTTGCCAGAGGTTCCCTCCAAGCCGTCTCACCCCAACCCTGCAGAGAAACGGGAACCTCTGGGCGATTCTCGAGGACCGGAAGGGACGGATCTGGATGGCCCTAGATGGGATGACGGTTCTCTACGACCCCCTCTCGGGAAGCATGACCCGCTTCCCCGGGAAGAGTTCGGACGGGAAAGGGGTCCGCGCGGAGAGGGTGATTTCGCTCCTGGAGGACAGCCGCGGCCGGATCTGGTTGGGAACAGGAACCGAGGGGCTCGCCCTCTACGACGAGAAGAGGGGACTCTTTCGCCACTGGGGCGAAAGGGAGGGGCTGGCGAACAACGTCGTCTACTCGTTGCTCGAGGATAGTCAGGGAGCTCTCTGGATGGGAACGAACAAGGGACTCTCCCGTTTCGACACAGAGAGAGAGAAGTTCTTCAACTACGATCTCTTCGACGGTCTTCAGGAGAACGAGTTCAACATAGGGGCGGCCCTGAGGCTCCACGACGGCAGGATGATCTTCGGAGGTGTTAACGGCGCCACCCTCTTCAACCCGGCCTCCCTCGGATCGGACCCTCTCTTTCCGCCGGTGGTGATCACGCAGCTGCAGATCTACAACAAGCCCGTGGAGGTTACCGGAGAGGGGGATGTGAAGACCGCTAAGGTGAAGAGGGGCCCCAAGGGGTACCTTCTCCCCCTTCAGCCGACCTACCTGGAAGAGATCGTCCTCGGTCCCAAGGAGAAGGTCTTCACTCTCGGCTATGGGGCTCTCCACTTCACCGGGCCCGAGAGGAACCGCTTCCGGTACATCCTGGAGGGGTTCGACCGGGAGTGGATCGATGCGGGCAACCGGCGCTACGCGACCTATACGAACCTTCCCGCGGGGTCCTACCTTTTCAAGGTGACCGCGGCCAACCCCGACGGCGTCTGGAACCCAAAGCCGGTGACCCTGAGAATCCGAATCCTGCCCCCCTTCTGGAAGAGCTTCTGGGCTTATCTCTTCTACCTGGGTGTCGCCGTCTCCCTGCTGGTCGCAGGGAGGGGAGCGGTCTTGAGGAGGGAGAGGGAGAGGACGGCGGTCAAGGAATCTGAGCTCAGGGCAAGGGCGGCGGAGGCTCAATCCCGGCTCGTCCAGCAGGAGAACAACCGCAAGAGCCGCGAACTCGAGGAGGCCCGGCAGCTCCAACTCTCCATGCTCCCTCTCTCCCTCCCAAAGGTTCAGGGAGCCGAGCTGGCGGTGGCCATGAAGACCGCCGCCGAGGTAGGGGGTGACTACTACGACGGTTATGAGGAGAGAGGGGAGTCTACCCTCGTTCTCGGAGACGCCACCCACCACGGCCTCAAAGCGGGGATCATGGTCTCCGTGGTCAAGGGACTCTTCCTCTCCTGCTCCTCTCGGATGAGCTCCCTGGAGTTTTTTCACCATACCAACATCACCCTCAAGAAGATGCACCTGGGTCCTCTCTACATGGGACTGACCCTCTGCCGCTACCGGGAGGGGCGGATTCGGATCGTCTGCGCCGGGATGCCGCCGGCCTATATCCTCGCAAGAGAGGGCTTTCGCAGAATCTCCGCCTCAGGGATTCCCCTGGGGGCCCTCGAAGACTTTGTCTACGAGGAGAGGGAAGAGGTGCTCGGAGAGGGGGAGTCCCTTGTGCTCTTCACCGATGGGCTGGCGGAGAGCTTTAACGCCGAAGAGAGACTCTGGGGGCTCCAGGGTGTGGAGAGGGCGTTGGCGGAGTGCCGAAGGGATTCGGCCCAGGAGATTCTCCGTTGTCTTCTCTCCAAAGAAGAGGAGTGGCGGGGGAGCGACAAACCCCTGACCGATGACATGACGGTCATTGTCCTAAGGCGTTCGACGGAGCCCTGAGAGTCTCTCTGCTTGCCCCGCTCTCTCTTCTGTTGCCTCTTCTTTTCGCAGAGGGGAGGGATCTCTCTCCCTCAGTGCGAGTGATCCCTATGACCGCCGGCGACAACGTTGAGGCTCAGACGGATCTCCGTGTAGGGCCTCCGTTCCTTCGAGAGGAAGCGGCTCAGGTCACGAAGGAGTTCCAGCCGGAGCCGGAAGGATTCGGTGGGAAGAAACTCCAGAGATCCTCTCCAGGCCGAGAGGCTCTTAGGGAGGAGAAGACTCCTGCCCCCCGACTCCGCCTTGTTCCGGACCACCTCTTCCCACCGGCCGTTGACGCCCCAGCGTCGGGAGAATTTCCAGGTTGTCTCGAGAAAGAGCCCCCCCTGATCGGCGCTTCCTGGGAGGAGCGACCCGTCAGATTCGAGAAGGTCTCCCCTTCTCTTCCTCCAGAGTCCTTCCCCGGTGAGGGAGAGGTAACGGTCCGAATCGATGTCGAGCCTGATGGTGATGTCGGCGCCGTAGAGTCGGGAGTGTCCCCGGTAAGGAAGGCTCGCTCCCTCGTCGAAGGTCTCTCTTCTCTCTTTCCCGTTGGCCCAAGAGAGGCCGTAGAGGCAGAGAACCTTTCCGATCCTTCTCTCCCCTTTGAGGAAGGCGGTGATCAGGCGGGGAGCGGGGCTCCTCTCCAGCGTGGCGCTCCCTTCCGAAGCGAAGGAGGCCCCGTTTTCTCCGTTCAAGAGCTCTGTTCCCACTTGCAGGGAGAGAGGGAGGGGGGGAGTCCAGGAGAGCCGAATCCCCTTTTCCCCGAGACCCTCCTCCCCCAGTACCAATGAGGCCGGGAGGGGACGGCTTGCGAAACGCCAGTAGTGGGCGTGTTGACTGTTTGTCCGGCCGAAAGAGCTGAGAAACTTCCCCACCTGGACCTGGAAACCTGCCGGAAGGCTCTTGGTTCTTACCCAAGCCTCCTCGATTTCCAAGTGGTCTTCCCGAAGGTGAAGGACCGTTGCGATCTCGAAGTGGCGGTCCAGGGTGGAAGAGAGGACGAGCTCTCCGTAGTTCAGGGAAAAGCCGCGCTCTGAAACGCCTTGATCCTCCTCCCCTCCTTGGGGAAAACCAGGCGAGCTTAGGAGAGAGAAGGATGCATCACCGATGTTACGCCCCGTGAGGGAGAAGTCTAGAAAGAGGTTGAGGTGAAGATCCCCCTTTGAGTCGCGAGAATCCTCCTTCTGGGCCACTAATGGGCAGAGGGAGAGGAAGAGAAAGAGAAGAATCCAACAGCTTGTTTTCATGGATACCTCCAAAAGGGAGTTCGAGAGAAAAAATTAAGGGAGAAGAGACCTTTTGGGAGGACCCCGCAGGGGAGGGAGGGAGAGAGTGGAAGGGGAAACCGGAAAAGGGCTCTTCCCGGGTGTGAGGCTTCCAAGGAAGAGGAGGAAAAGGATGGCGATCCTCGGGTGTGAAGGGAGGTGCAAGGAGAGAGAGAGGACGCAAAGGGGGCAGTCGTTGTGACTCTTTTCGTCGGCGTGGTGGTGAAAGGCTACATGAAGCTGAAAAGCGAGAAGGGAGAGGAGAAGAAGGAGCCAAACACCTCTCTTCCCGTAGCTTCTCATCAATTTCCTCATTTTGAAGAGAGAATCCTAACCCCTCGGTTCTTTCCCGTCAAGGGGAGAGAGCGACGGAGGGAGAGGGGTCGCGGGTATCCCCTTCCCGGGGGCAAGGGAGCCTTGAGGGGCATTCCTGCCAGGCCTTGTGAAAAACTCTTCCGCCTCTTCTCCTAGAGAGCTCCCAGGCTCTGGGGTGACAACCCCCCCCTCTCCTGGTAGAATGGAGGCAGGAGAGAGACCATGGAGAGAACCCTGTCGCCCCAAGAGAGGGAAGAGTACGGTCGCGCCGAAGGACTTCGTCGCAAGAAGAGTTACCAAGAGGCGGCCGCCTCTTTCGTCTCCCTATGGGAGAAGGTCCCCCGGTCGTCGATCGGGTGGCGGTACGCCTTCTGTCTGAGGAAGCTGAACCGTGGGGAGGAGGCGCTGAGGGTCTCCCGGGAGGTTGTTCTCCGTTTTCCTGACGACCCTTTCGGAGTGAGTGAGTACGGTTGGAATCTGATCGACCAGGTGATCAAACCGGCGATCGAAGAGGGGAATGTCCTCCAGGCCCTTCCGGCGGCGGAGGAACTTTGGCTCCTCAAGCCCAGCGATCTGCTCTGCAAGAAGCTTGTCTTGCAGGTTCTCCGGGGCGCGAGGAAGGGAAATCTCTGGGACGTTGCCCTGGAGTGGTCTGGGAGAGTGGGGGCGGAAATGTTCTCCCCGGAATCGCCCCTCTTCGAGGGCAAGCTCCGTATCTCTGAACGGGGCCTCTGGTTCCTGGTTCGGTCGAGGGCGCTCCTGGAAGCGGAACGCTTTGTGGAGGCCAGGCATACGGCTTTGGAAGGGTTGAAGATCCACCCGGGGGATCTCTTCCTCCGGAGAACCGCTGCTCTGGCCCTGGCGGGTACAGGGAATCTGGACGGCGCCATTCGAGAGCTTCGAGACCTTCTCGACTCCCCCGGAGCGGATTGGTACATGAGGGCCGACTTGTGGGAGCTGGAGCTCAGGAGAGGTAACTTTGGGGAGGCGATCCGAGTCCTCTGCGAGGTGGCCCTGAAGCCCTTGGGGGATGTCTTCGCCTTGGAGGTTCAGGAGACCCTCACCAGGTCCCTCCTGGCCTTGGGAAGGCACAAGGAGGCCGCCCTCACTGTGGATCTGATGGAATCGATCCGAAAGCGGAACGGGTGGATGGTTCCTTCACAGATTCTGAGGCTTGAAGAGGGGATCCGGGAAGCCCTTCAGGCCCTCCAGGAGCCTTGGCCCTCCCACCCGTCGGACCATGAAGAGCTCTTCGCCCTCTGTCAGAGAGTCTGGAGGGACGTGGCGACTCTGGGTATGGAAAAGGGGTTTGGGCGACTCGGGAACATCAAGGCGGGGAAGAAGCACACCTTCATCACCAGGGAAGACGGAAAACCGGCCCTCTTTGTCCTTCTACGCGATCTTCCACCGGATTGTCGGGAGGGGGATCGGGTAGGATTCGCCGTCCGCCCCTCTCTGGATAAGAAGAAGGGAGTTGCCTCCGTTCAGGGGGCCTTCCTCTACAGGGCGCAAGAGTAACCTGAGACCCTGGAGACTCAGAACCAAGGGGTAGAGTCCCCGATAACCTAGGAACGAAAAGGTTCTCCCTTCCCGGGGGAGAGAGAGAGGAGCCCCTCCCGTTCGGAGTACCCGCTCCTCTCCCCATGGGTGGGACGGGGAGCCCTTGGGGAGGGTTTCCCTTTCAGCGAAGGCTTTCGTGCTCCGCCCGAAGTCCCTGCCTTGAGGAAGAGGCAGAGGAAGGGATCAAGGAGAAGGAGTGGATAATACCCGTTAACCCTTTGGCCTTTTCGTCTCTTCTTCATTCTGTCACCGCTCCCTCTGCGGAGCTCTTATCCTTGACGGCTCTCCCGCCAAGCCTGGAAGCGCTCTTTCTTTCTGGCCATCCAGATGTAGACGACCGGAACCAGAACCAATGTGAGAAGGAGGGAGGAGGTGAGGCCTCCTATCAGGACCCATCCCAGGCCGTTTTTCATCTCCGACCCCGAAGAGGAGGCCAAGGCGATGGGAAGCATGCCGAAGACCATGGCCAGGGTTGTCATGAGAATGGGGCGGAGACGGATCTTTCCCGCCTCTCTGACCGCCGAGAGGAGGTCGAGGCCCTCCCCGCGGAGCTTGTTAGTGAAGTCGACCAGTAGGATGGCGTTTTTCGCCACCAACCCGATGAGCATGATCATCCCGACCAGGGTGAAGACGTTCAGCGACTTAATGGTGAAGGCCAAGGCCAGGAAGGCTCCCACGACGGCCACGGGGATCGAGAAGAGGACGACGAAGGGGGTGGAGTAGGAGTCGTAGAGGGCGACCATGACCAGGTAGACGAAGAGGATCGCCGCCGCCAAGGCCATGAGAAGGTAGCCGAAAGCCTCCTCCTGCATCTCTACCCCCTCGTAACGGATGTTGACCGACGAGGGTAGACTCTCTTTCTCCAGGAGCTTGCGGATATCGTTGTGGATGTCGCCGCTGGGCCGTCCGAAGGCCTCCCCCTGGACGCTGATGGAGTAGTTGCGGTTAACCCGTTCCAGCTTCGTGGGTCCGGTGCTCTGGGAGACTCGCGCGAACTGTTGGAGCTCAACCTGCTCCTTCCTGGGGGAGACAAAGGTCAGGTTCTCGATCTCCGATGTCTTGGACCGGTCGAACTGGTCGAGCTGGATTCGGATGGGGTACTCGTTGGCCCCCTCCTGGTATTTGGAATCATCGTTCCCCGAGAGAGCCGCCTGGAGCGTGGAACCTACCTCCCCCAGGCTGAAACCGAAGGAGGCCATCTTTTCCCGGTCGATCTCGATGCGGGTTTCGGGGTTTCCATCCTGGGAAGAGAGGCGGACATCCGAGGTCCCTGGAACGGCGCGGACCACCCTCTCGACGGTTTTTGCCGCCTCTTGCACCTCCTCCAGATTGGGTCCGTCGACTCCTACGTAAACCGTCGCCATCTCGGCGCTTCCCAAGACTCCGATGGGGTTGACTCTGACCTTGATGCCGGGAACCTTGGCGATCCTCCTCTTGATGTCGAGGATGACGTCGTCGGTGGAGCGGCTCCTTCTCCTCTTATCCACGAGGGTCACGCTGATCTCCGCGTTGTTGTTGGAGCTCTGGCCGATGAAACCGTCGCTGGAGGAGCCGACGTTGGTGAAGATCTTTGTGACCTCGGGGATCTTGGCGATCTCCTTCTCCACGATCAGGGTCTTCTCGTTCGTCTTTGTCAGCTTCGCTCCCGGCTCAAGTTCCAGAGTGACGGTGAACTCTCCTCGATCGGTCACTTCCATGAACTCCGAGCCGATGAAGCCGAGGGGGACAAGGGAGAAGGCGAAGAGGAGAAGGCCCAGGGCGAGAGAAGCCACGCTCTTGGGATGGCCGATGCCCCACTCCAGCAATCTGCCGTAGTATTGGGTGAGGGTGTCGTACCTCTTCTCGAACCAGAATCCGAAGCGCCCCATGAGGCCTGCCGTGGAGGGGTGCTCGAGCTTGGCGAACCTCGACGCCAGGAGGGGAGTGACCGTGAAGGAGACAAAGAGGCTGAGGAGAGTGGAAACGATCATGACGACGCTGTACTGCCTGATCAGGTCGCCGACGATTCCCGAGACCAGGGAGAGGGGGAGAAAGACCGCCACGTCCACCATGGTGATCGAGATGGCCGTGAAACCTATCTCGCTCCGTCCATCCAGGGCCGCGGTACGGCGGTCCTTCCCCATCTCCAGGTGGCGGTAGATGTTCTCGAGAACGACGATGGAGTCGTCCACCAAGATCCCGATCACCAGAGACATGGCCAGGAGGGACATCAGGTTCAAGGAGAAGTCGAAGAGGTACATGGCCGTGAAGGTCGAGATCAGGGAGCAGGGGATGGCGACCATGACGATCAGGGAGTTGCGGATGCTGTGGAGGAAGATCAGCATGACCAAGGCGACCAGGACGATGGCGAACAGGAGGTCTTTCTTGACGGCGTTGGCCGCGTCGAGGGTGAAGGTGGAGCTGTCCTGGGAGACGGTGAACTTCAGGCCGATCTTGGCGTAGTCCCTTTCAAGCTCCTGAAGGGAGTCCCGGACTCTCTTGCTGACATCGACGGTGTTGGCATCGGTCTGCTTCTGAATCAGAATCCCCACCGAAGGCTTTCCGTTGAGGCGGCTGATGTTGACGGTCTCCTTGACCGTGTCCTGAACCTCCGCAATGTCGCCCAGGCGGACATCTCCGCTCTCTCCCCGTCCGACGATCAGGTTACGCAGTTCGTCGAGGCTCTGGAAGCGGCCGGCGATTCGGACGATGAACTGTCCGTCGATGTCCTTGACCTTCCCTGTCGGGAAGTCCAGGTTAGCGGCATTGACCGCCTGAACGATCTGTAGGAGAGGAAGGTTGTAGGAGCGGAGCTTCTGTTTGTCCAGGTTGACCCGGATCTCCCGCTCCTCCTGCCCGACCAGGGAGATCTGACCTACCCCTCCGATCTTGGAGAGGGCGGGTCGAACGGAGTCTTTGAGAAACTGGGCGAATTCCGGGGGCTTCAGCCTGGAGGTGGCGCCGATCTTGAGGATGGGAAGGTCGTCCAAGGCGATCTTCGAGATGATCGGGTCGTTGGCGTCGGTGGGGAGGTCCGCGGTGACTTGGTTG
>JAMOAD010000088.1 GCA_023621955.1 Acidobacteriota bacterium | reverse complement strand
AAATCCAGGGTTTCTGGGTCGCCTCTGAGACCAAGGCCGGAGGGATGATCTCCTCCCGAAGCGACGTGGTTGAGATCTCTCAGAAAGCCGCTCCCGCCGGGATCTACGATGTTCCCGCCGGGTACGCCAAGAAGACCGCCTTCACTATGGAAGACATGCAGCGTCAGTGAGGAGCTGTGGAAGAGAGAATGAGGCGTCCTTGGGAGAGGGCCAGGAAGGTGAGGCTTCTTCTCACCGACGTTGACGGGACCCTGACCGACGGCCGCCTCTTCCTCCTCTCCCAAGGGGAGGAGGTCAAAGGGTACGATGTCAAGGATGGGGCCGGGATCCTCCTGGCCCGAAGGGGGGGGATCGAGGTCGGCTTCGTCACAGGGAAGAGCTCTCCCGGTGTCGCCCTCCGAGCCTCCCATCTAGGAGTAGAAGAGCTTCATATGGGCGTGAAAGAGAAGGTCTCCGCCCTGGAGGAGATCTGGGCCCGCCGTGGTCTCACCCCCGAGGAGACCCTCTTCCTTGGCGACGACATCATGGACCTGAAGGCCATGGAGAGATCCGGCCTTGGTGTTGCCGTTGCCGACGCTCACCCCTTCTTGCGGAGAAAGGCGGACTACGTGACCCAGGCCAAGGGAGGGAGCGGGGCCCTTCGGGAGGTCATCGAGATGGTCTTAGCCTCCCGGGGCGGGAGAGAGGAGTTAGCCCTCTTTCTCAGCCGTTTTCAGCGTTAAACGCGGGTTCTTCGGGGTTGATCACGGAAGTGGCAGGCGGCGCATCGGCCACCGCCAGAGTCAGGATGTCGATACGGGAGAGCCCCAGAGGTTCGAGGGTCTTGTAGAGCTCTTCAAAGGTGGCCCCCGTCGTGAAGACATCATCGACGACCAGCAGGGATTTCCCTTTCCACGCGGTGGAATCGACCCCCTTCTTCAAGGCAAAGGAGCCGGAAAGGTTCCGGGAGCGTTCTCTCTTCCCCAGAAGGGCCTGGGGAAGGGTTTCCCTCTTCTTGGCCACCAGATCTCCGGTAGGGATCTTCCACCTCCCAGAGAGGTAAGCGGCCAGGAGACGGGACTGGTTGTAACCCCTCCGCCGCCTCTTCCTCCTGGTCAGGGGAACCGGTTGAAGAAGGTCGTAGGGGATCGGTTTCTCTTCGAATCGGTCGATGACCTGGTCGAAGAGGAGGGGGCCCAAGGGCATACACCCCTGGTATTTAAAGAGGTAGATCATGTCCTTGACCTTCCCCTGAAAACGGTAGAAAGAGAGTAGACGGCCTTTCTCAAGGGGAAGAACGGGATGGCGGAAAGCGAAAGGAAGGGCCTCTTGGCGGCACTCCTGGCAAACGATATACTCCGAACCCTTCAACCCTTTTCCACAGATTCTACAGAAGGAGGGAAAGAGAAAGTTGAGGAAGGAGAGGACCGCTCTCTTTACAGGAAGCCCTTTTCCTTTTTCTCTTGACATTCCACGCAATACTTGGCCCAGGGGATGGCCTCTATGCGTTTGGGGTTGATCTCATCCTTACACCCCTCGCAGACACCGAAGTTCCCTTCCTTGATCTTCCCCAAGGCGGACTCTATGGCCTTGAAAGTTTCCAGCTCCCGGGTCGAGAGTTGAGAGAGGTAGTGGAGGCTGTAGTGGGATACGGAACGGTCCCCTTCATCCTGAGCGCCCCGGGAGTCCGTATCGGCGGTGCGGTCAATGATCTCGTCGAGAGAGGAGACGATCTCCTGCATTTTGTCAAGGAGCTTCTTCTCCATCCTTTTAATGAAAGCATCCGAGAGCCCCATCTTCTCCTCCTAGAGGGATAGGGTATTTTACGGGAAGCCGAGTCGCTTGTCAAGGAGGGCGACGGTGGCGAACCCTGAAGGATGAATGTCGTCTATTTTGTCGAAAAGCCCTTTTCTTTGAGTCCTCTTCTTAGTAGTGTATAATCGGGAAAGTATGGCGGAGCGAGGAGAAGAATCGTGAGAACGGATCTTTGGAAAGCTATTGTTCGCGGCTTCTCCTTTCGGCTCTCCCCTGGCGCAAAAAGGGTTCTCTACCCCCTCTTCCTCTCCCTGGCCCTCCTCTCCCTCTGGTTCCTTGCGGCGGCCTACACCACGGGAGGGTTCGACCTGGGAGTTGTCAACCTCCGGAACCGAGGAATCCTCTGGATCCTCCTCTTGCTCTTCGGGCTCCCGCTTCTGACGGTTTTTAGAGATAAAACGGCCCGTCTCTGGAGACAGTGTATGGAGAGGGACAGAATCGCCCCCCTCCTCCTCTTTTTGCTCTTCACACTGGTCTTACTGTGGTCTTGGGACATCCCTCTCCGAATCGAAGGGGACGGTGTCGGCTACTACTCCTACCTTCGCTCCGCCGTTATCGACGGAGACCTGAAATTCGCCAACGAATTCAAGACCCTGGAGAGTTGGCGCTACGGCCTGCCCCTCCCCACCGACAACACCCAGACAGGCTTTGTCCCCAACCCCTACTCCATCGGCCCGGCCCTTCTCTGGTCGCCTTTCTTCCTCTTGGTCTTGATCTCAGGCCCACTTCTCGCCCCTCTGGGACTCTCTTTCCCACTGGACGGCTACTCCCTCCCCTTCCTCTACGGCGTCTCTCTGGGAGCCAGAATCTACGGTCTTCTCGCCCTCTGGATGCTTTACCGTTCCCTCCGGCGCCTCTTCTCCCCCTTCGTCTCCCTGACTGCCCTCCTGGCGGTCTGGCTGGCGACCCCCCTCACCTATTACTTCGTCGCCGAAACCTTCATGTCCCACCTCCTCTCCTTCTTCGCCGTCTCCCTTCTGATCTACACGGTCTCCCTTCACGGCGGGAGGAAGAGCCCGCTAGGATGGTCTCTGATCGGAGCCTCTCTCGGGCTGACCGGGCTGGTGCGTTGGCAGGATCTGACTTTCGGCATCCTTCCCCTGGCCGTTCTTCTGGCCCTCTGGTTCGGGAAAAGGCTCACGCCGAAGGAGAGGTTGCTCACCGGCGCAGCCTTCGGGGGAGGGGCTCTAGTGGTTCTTCTCCCCCAGCTCTTCATCTTTCGGATCCTCTACGGTTTCTGGTTGGGAATCCCTCAGGGCACGGAGTTCGTCTCCCTTGTCCCCCGACACCTCTGGGAGGTTCTCTTCTCACCCCTTCACGGCCTCTTCTCCTGGCACCCCCTCACGCTCCTGGCCGTTATCGGCCTCCTTGCCGCGACCACTCGGAGGGTCTGGCGCGTCACCGCCCTCTGGTTTCTGACCGCCTTCGCCCTGCAGGTCCTCTTCAATTCCACACTCCCCCAATGGTGGGGAGGTCACGCCTTCGGTATGAGACGGCTCATCAACTCCGCCCCCCTCTGGACCTTCGGATTCGCCTTTCTCCTTACCCTCGGCTCCCGGAGAAAGGTGTGGATCCCCTCTCTGACCCTCCTGGCCCTGCTCCTCTCGTTGGTGAACTTCTCCCTCATCAAGGCCTACCGTCTTCAAGCCTTCCACCACGAGAAGCCCCTTCCCATCGGCCAGATTTGGGGGTATGCCCTGGGAGAGCTGAAAGGGGAGAGCCCTAAGCCTCTCTTCGACACGAGCACCGAATTGGAAGAGAGGAAGAGGGGAGTCGATCAATTTTTTCGCTCCATGCCCCCACACTCCCTTCTATTGAACCTCTCCACGGAAGAGAGGGATTCTTACGTCGATCTCTGTACTTTCAGCCTCTTCTCGGAGAAGGCGATCTTCCCTGTGACCCTGGACGAGAGAGAGTGGACGAAGATGGAGTTTTTCGGTCGCCTGGTCTCCCTCCTGGGAGAGACCCCCTCGCTGAGAGAGGTCTACCTTCCAGGCTTCTCTTGGGAGAAAGAGGCCCCCGGAGCCGGCGTAAAATTGGCCTACAAGATGAACCACTACCCGCCCCTCTCCAAGACTCTCTACAACAACATCTACACACTCTCACCCAGGGTCGCCGAGATTCTCCGGAAAGGGGGCCTGACGGTTCAGGAGAGCTCCTTCGGCTCCGTACAGACCTACAAGATCCGGCTGTACGAAGATTAGCCGGCCGAGAACCCGGCGGGGGAGAGCCTCTTACTTCTCGGAAGCGATGGTCTGGGAACTCCCTCCGTAGAGAATGTTCATGATCTCCCGGCTGACCTTGTAGTTTTCGCCGTTGAAGTTGTTCAACAGAATCACCAGCTTGTCGTCGTCAAGAGCCCAGAAGAAGATGGCGCTAGCCCCTCCCTCGTGCCAGACCACCCTCTTCTTTTGCCCGGCGAACTCAAGCTCGGAGACGTCGAAACCCAACCCGTAGGGACGGCCGAAATCGACCTGAACCTGGAACATCCTGTCCTGATACTCCTTGGTGAGCAGCCGATTCTCGGCCAGGGCCCTTTGCCACTTGAAGAGATCCCCCACCGTAGAGTAGAGGGCGCAACTGCCGTTCAGAGGCGTTTCGTAGAGGGGCTCGGATTTGAGTTCCAGACTTGTTCGGTAGTTGGCGGCCATTCTCTTGATGTTGGCCGATGCATGCCAGAAGCCGGTTTCTCTCAGCTGCAATGGCTCGAATATCCGTTCCCGCATCAGCGTCTCGAAGGGCTTTTGGGAGACCTCTTCGATGATCGCCGCCAAGATGTCGAAACCATCGCCGTAGAGGAAGCCTCGACCCGGCTCGAAGGCCAGGTCTTGCGAATAATAGGTTTTAAAGAAGGCCTCTTTGTCCAGCCGGTTACGGTAGGGGAGTCTGTCGTAGCTGACGTAGGGAATCCCATGGCTGTGGGAGAAGAGGTGGCGTACCCGAATCTTCGAACCCGTCTCTTTTCGGAAATAGGGCAAGTAATCTGTCACGGAAGCGTCGAGGTCCAACCTTCCGTCGGCGACCATCATCAGCCCCAGCATGGCGGTGAACTGTTTGCTTATGGAAAAAATTGAAAACCTCGTATCCAGAGCGCAGGGAATCTCCCATTCCACGTTGGCCGTTCCCAGAGCCTTCTGGTAGATCACTCTTCCTCTTTCGGCCACCAAAACGGTTCCGTTAAGAAGCCCTTCTCCATAACAGGCCGTGACGAACCTGTCAATTTCAGCCGCCCGTATATCCAGGTTCTCGGCTTGCAGTGGAATTTCCAACAGGAAGAGGAATATCGTCAGGAAAGCTCTCGCCTCTTTTCCTCTCATCACCTTTCACCTCATCGATGGATTGTTGAGTATACACATTTTCTCAGAGCCGGTCGAAGGGGCAGACGAGAGCGGTGTCTTGAATGGTCTTAACCGTCGCAAACTCAGAGGAGCGTGTACTGGCACAAAAATGCCCCCCTTTTGACTCCGCCAAGGCAAACCCAAGGGGAAGGAAAATCCCTGGAGAGTGGCTTAAACGCTACAAGGGACACTCCCTTTTATCGGAAAACAGCATGGAAGAGGGAACCTGAGAGAACCGATCCCCTCTCAGTGAAACCTCGCTTCCCGGCAACCCAGTACTCCAATGGAAAAAGCTCTGCTATACTTTTCATACCCCTGTTCGTAGGGGTTTTCTCAGAAAAGGAGGCACCATGAAGCGTCTACCCCTTCTCTTGGTAACGGTTCTTCTCGTTGTTTTCCCCCTCTGGGGCGCGAATTCGAAGCTCTTGGCCCCGGGACTCTACCAGGTCACCTCTCTGAAAGGAGGGAACGTTCTCTTCTACGTGGGATCCTCCGGAGTCGCCGTCGTCGATTCCGGAACGGCTCCGGCGGAGGGGAAAACCGTTGTCGACGAGATCCGAAGCGTCACAGACAAACCGATTCTCTACCTCTTCCTGACCCACGGCCACCCCGACCATGTGCAGGGAGCCTGCGCCTTCCCCGAGGGAACCCTGGTGGTGGGAAGCCAAGGCCTCGACAAGGCTCTCCTAGCCATGGAGAAAGCCAGGCAGGCTCTCCCCGCCCGGATCCGGGAGCAACGGGAAACTGTGGAGAGACTCCGCAAGGAGAACGCCCAAGGGATCCTCGCCGAAGAGAAGAGGCTCCAGGACCTGTTGGAGGAGGAGAAAGAGTACGGCCAGAGTCCGATCCCCCTCCCGGAGCTCTTGGTAGAGGGGAGGATCACCCTCTCCCTGGGCGACAGAAACGTGGAGTTTCTCTCCGCCTCCCCCTCCCACACCTCGGACAGCGGTGTGGTTCTCTTCCCCTCCATCAACGCCCTTCACACCGGTGACCTGGTCTTCTCCGGCATCTACCCCTACTTCGACTTCGAGGGTGGATGCGATTCCGCCGGCTGGATCGCCCAGCTCAAGAAGCTTCAAGCCTGGTCTCCCCGTCTGGTCATCCCCGGCCACGGCGACCTGGGAGGAGCGGAGATTCTCCAAGCCCAAGCCACCCTTCTTGAGGAGCTCCGCCGGGAAGTCCTCTCGGCCAGGGAGAGAGGACTCTCTCGGGAAGAGGCGATCAAGAGCATTCGGACTCTCCCCTCCGACAAGGGCCTCCGGTGGCCCGAAATCCTCCCCAGAGCCGTCGACGCGGTCTACCGGGAGATGGACCGGAAAACCACGGCTCCATGAGCCTTCGCAGAGAAGCCTTCAAAGAGGGCGGGGGGTTTTTTCCTCCCGCCCTTTGTGATAGAAAGAGGGTATGACAACGAAACGATGGGTCATCACCGGCGGTTCGGGTTTCATCGGCAGCGCCCTTCTTCGACGTCTCGCGGAAGAGGATCTCTCACTGCTCAACCTCGTGCACAGGAAGCGCTCGGGGATTCCTGGGGTCGAAGAGAGGGAGTGGCCGGAGGACCGGGAAGACCTGGCCCGACTGATCCAAGGCTCCCAGGGAGTCGTCCACCTGGCCGCCGTACTCGGCGGAAAGTCCACCTCCCCTGACACCTTCGACAGGGCCAATATCGGACTCACCGAGAGAATCCTAGAAGCCTCCCAGGACGCGGGGATCCAACGCTTCATCTTTATCAGCTCCTGCGGCGTCTACGGATCGCTCCCCCCGGAGAGTCACCCCGTCGACGAGAGCACTGTCCCCGCCCCTCTGGACTTCTATGAGGTGAGCAAGTCCCGGGCCGAGGCCCGTGTGGCCGCATCCTCCCTCCCTTGGGCCATCGTCCGTCCCGGCTGGGTCTACGGTCCCGGCGATCTCAGAACGCTGAAGCTTTTCAGAAAGATCGCCCGAGGGCCCTTCTTCGTCACGGGAAACGCCAGGGTTCGTCAGAGCCCCGTGTACATCGACGATCTCGTCGACGGACTCCTTCGCCTCATGACCGCGGAGACCTTTCCCCAGGGGATGACCATCCACCTGGCCGGCGAGAAACCCGTTCCCGCCAAGGAGATCTGTCGGACCATAGCCAAAGCCCTGGGACGCCGTCGGCCCCTCTCTTTCCCCCTCTTCCCTCTCAGAATGGCGGCCGCGGTGGGGGAGTGCCTTCTTGGCCCCCTCTCGGTTCAGCCTCCCCTGACCAGGTCTCAATTGGCCTTCTTCACCAGGAACAAGCCTCTCTCCATAGAGAAGGCCAACCGGCTTCTCGGGTACACCCCTTCGGTTCCCTTCGAAGAGGGTATCCGACGGACCGTTGCCGATTACAGGAGCAGAGGTTGGCTTTGATAAAGGGAAGACGGGCCTCTTCCCTCCCCCAAGGAAGGTGTCCCTTATGGTTCAACTGATAACCCTCTCCGCTCTGGGGGTTCTTTTCCTTATGGTCTCTCTCTTCGTCCTCTCCCTCCTCCTGCACAGGGATTCCGTCGTGGATATCGCCTGGGGACCGATCATCGTCTTCATCTCTCTCCTCTCCTTCTTCCTCCATGGGAGAGGGGAGCCTCGACAGATTCTGGTCACTCTTCTGGTCTCCCTCTGGGGGACAAGGCTGGCCCTCTACCTTCTTCTCCGAAACCAGAGCCGAGAGGAGGAGACCGGCTACCGTCAGGAATGCCAGAGGAGGGGCCCTCTCTTCCCCCTTCGAAAATTCTTCCAGGTCTATCTACTTCAAGGGGTTCTCCTCCTGGTGATCGTCTTTCCTGTCCTCATGGTCAACCACTTCTCCCGGCCGGGCCTCCTCTTCACCGACCTCTTCGCTCTCTCGGTCTGGACCGTGGGTTTTCTCTTCGAGGTCGTGGCGGACCGACAACTCTACCGCTTCAAGAGGGAGCCTCGGAACTACGGAAAGCTTCTTCAGAGCGGCCTTTGGAGTCTCTCCCGGCACCCAAACTACTTCGGCGAGGCCCTCCTCTGGTGGGGAATCGCCGCCTTCGCCTGGCCCCTTCCGGGAGGGTGGAACGCACTGGCCAGCCCGTTGCTGGTCACCTTTCTCCTCCTTTGCGTCTCTGGAGTTCCTGTTCTGGAGGATAAGTGGCAAAGCCACCCGGACTTTCCGGAGTACCGAAGAAGGACCTCCCTCTTCTTCCCCAAGCCGCCAAGATCACGGCGGAATCGGGAGTAAGAAGGGATCCGGAGTTCCCTCCTCTCCTACCGCTTTTTCCCAGACCAAGCGAGAAGGCCCTTGCCCATCTCGGGGAGGCTCCGTGCTCTCCCTCGCGCTGAGTCCTCTTCACTCCAAACCAGGACCAGTGCCGAAGTGTCTCTTCGATCTCCCCATCTTCTTGACGGCTCGCGCTTCACCCTCCGGAAGATCCCTTTAAAAAACAATCCCCCCTGTGAAGCGTATTTTCTAGAGAAACAGATGCACAAAGGAGGTTACCTTGAAACGTTTTCTCGTCTTCCTTTCTCTCTCTCTCTTCCTCTTCTCCGCCTTGAACGCCACATCGAAAGAGAAGTCCGGAACCGGAATCTCTCCCACTCTCCTGCAGGAGATCGAGGGGTCCTTCCGTATGGAACGAACCGACAGGCTCGTCTCCAACATCCTCGCAGAAATGGAGGATGGGAAGGTCACCGTGGACAGGGAGAAGTTGCTCTCCCTGGATCCCTACTTCTCTTTCAAGCTGGAACGCCACGCCATCACCAACCAGCAATCCACCGGCCGCTGCTGGATGTTCGCGGGGCTCAACATTCTCCGGGACCGTGCGGCTAAGACTCTGGGCATGAAAGACATCGAGTTCTCCCAGAGCTACCTCTTCTTCTACGACAAGCTCGAGAAAGCCAACCTCTTTCTGGAGGGCGTGATCAAGTACCGCGCGAAGCCCCTCGAAGACCGTTACGTAGAGTTCCTCTTTCGCGAACCCGTCGGCGACGGAGGTCAGTGGGTCGGCGTCGCCGAGCTTGTCAAGAAGTATGGCCTGGTTCCAGGCGATGTCATGCCGGACACATTCAACGCCTCCCACTCCAGGGGCATCGGCCGGGCCATCAACCTGAAGCTCAAGGAGTACGCCCTCAAGATCAGGAACCCCAAGACATCGGCCGCGGACCTGCCGAAGATCAAGAGCGCCGCCTTGAAAGATGTCTACAAGATTCTCGTCCTCAACCTCGGCATGCCCCCCAAGAGCTTCCAATGGCGCTACGAAGACAAGGACGGCAAGTTGACAGTATCCAAGAAGTACACACCCCTAGAGTTCGCCAAAGAGGCTATCGGCGACACCCTCGACGACTACTATGTCTTCTACTCCATCCCCACCCGTCCCTTCGGAAAGCTCTACACCATCGACATGGACAAGGCCGTCGCGGACCGTCCCTCCATGGTCTTCCTGAACCTGCCCATCGAGACTCTCAAGGAGATGGCCGCCAAGAGTGTTAAGGACAAAGAACCGGTCTGGTTCGGAGCCGACGTCGGCCAAGACGGCCTCGGCGACAAAGGCCTCTGGATGCCTGAGGCCCACAACCTGGAAAGCCTCTACGGGATGCCTTTCAAACTGAGCAGGAAAGAGCTCTTCGAAACCAACTCCACTCTCCCGACCCATGCCATGGTCTTCGTCGGCCTCGACGAACAGAACGGGAAGATCGGCAAGTGGCTCGTTGAAAACAGTTGGGGAACCAAAGCCGGGAAGGACGGTTACTACACGATCACCGACGATTGGTTCGATCTCTTCATCCAGGCCGTGGTGATCAACAAGAAGTATGTCTCACCTGAAGTCTTAAAACTCTTCTCAACAGAACCGACGGTTATCCCTCCCTGGGATCCTATGTACAAAAGCTTTACGAACAACTGATCGTGAAGCGGGCGGCGGGGGAGACCCCGCCGCATTTTTTCTTTAACAACACCCCCCAAGAGAGGGCGGAAGGGGCCGTAGGGAGCCGAATTCATCTTTCCACGTTCCTTTGGAAGCGTGAAATTTTCTCCCTTTTCTCAGGCTGAACCCTTAAAGATGAGGCCGCTTTCATAATCTCTTGATTCGAATCCCTGTTGACATCTTTCGACTCCTCCCTTTACAATACACTCAAAGCGGCTAAGGAGGGGGAAGATGAAACTTCTCAAAACCTATAAGAATCTATCCATTGCCAAGAAGATGATGGTCGTTCTTCTGCCTGCCATCATCATCGCCTTTCTCGTTCTGATCGTTCTCTTCTACAACGGGGCCGTGAACACCCTGGAAGACACCTCCGTGAGAGACCTGGCTAAAATCACCGCCGACTTCCACGAGAAAGCCTTAGGGTTTATCGACAGGACCCAGGACATCATGAAGACCCTCAAATCCCAGAACGCCACCGCCGAGGCTCTTCAGCAGGGAAAGCCTGAAAACGCCCAGAGGCGCGTGGAGGCCTACAAGCAGGAGGTCGACTTCCTCGAAAGCATCGGGATGGTGAACGCTCAGGGGACCATCGTCGCCGACGCCGACCGTACCCTCCTCAGAAGAGCTCCATCACCGGGAAGATCTCGATGATCTTCGCCCTGTCGATCAAGAAAGAGGGTGTCTTCATCGGCGCCATCGTTGCAAGGGCCTCTTGGGACTGGTTCATAGAGAAGTTCATTCTCCCTCAGAAGGTCGGAGAGACCGGCTACGGGTACATCGGCGATAGCAACGGAATCGTCTTAGCCCACCCCCAAAAGAAGCTGATCGGTGAAGAGGACTTCAGCAAGTACGACTGGGGGAAGGAGCTCCTCGCCAAGAAAGAGGGTGGATGGATCCACTACACCTATCAGGGAGTCTCGAAGTACGCCTTCTTCAAGGTAGACACTACCAAGGGTTGGCGTTTCATCATCACCCTTCCGGAGAAGGAGCTTCTTGCGGACGCCAAGAAGCTCAGAGACATAGGAGTCATTCTCATGGTCGCTTCCCTGGTCCTCTTCTTCCTCATCACCAACTGGTTCGCCAAGCAGATCGCCCGACCGGTGGGGTTGATTCAGAGCAGAGTCGTTCTCGCCGAGAGCGGTGACTTGACCCAAAAGGTGGACATGGACACGAAAGACGAGCTGGGAACCATCGCCAGCAATTGGAACAGCTTTCTGAAGACTCTCTCGGGAGTCATCAAAGATCTCCACCAACTCTCGGACACACTCTCTTCGGCCTCCACCGAGATGTCCTCCACCTCGGAACAGATGGCCTCCACCACCGAGGAGCAGAGTTCCCAGATCTCCACTGTCGCCGCGGCGGTGGAGGAGATGACCGCCACCCTCTCCGATGTGGCCAAGAACGCCGACGGGGAGAAGGAGTACCTCCAAGAGGCGGAGAAGCTCACCGCCAAGGGGACCCGCCAGATCGGAGAGATGGACAAGGCCATGGAGCGGATCCTGGAGAAGATCATCAAGCTCTCGGAGGTCCTCAAGGGTCTGGATGACCAGAGCCGAACCATCGGGGAGATGGCCACCATCATCGGGGAGATCACCGACCAGACCAACCTGTTGGCCCTCAACGCCGCCATCGAGGCCGCCAGGGCCGGGGAGCACGGCAGAGGCTTCGCGGTGGTCGCCGACGAGGTCAGGAAGCTGGCCGAGAAGACCGCCCACGCCACCAAGGAGATCGGCTCCATCATCCGGGGAATCCAGAAGGAGACCCAGGGCGCCGTGGCCGCCATGGACGAGACCCGCAAAGAGGTCAGCGTAGGCAAGGAGATCTCCCAAGACTCCACCAAGGT
>JAMOAD010000243.1 GCA_023621955.1 Acidobacteriota bacterium | reverse complement strand
CAGCGTCGGGTCGAGAAGGGGAAGAAGGTAGCCCGCCGCGCGGCCGTCGCCGATCCTTCCCAGGGCCACGATCGCCTCCTCCTTCACCTCCTGCTCCTCATCGTTGAGCGCCGAAGCGATTGTGGAGAGGCTCTCTTCGTTCAGCTCCTCCCGGTGTTCGCAGAAGAAGTAACCGAGACTCCGCAGGGCCATAGCCCGAACGAGGGGGGAGGGATCGTTCAAGAACGCGTTGGCCCGATCCCGGATAAAGGGAGAGCGCATCACCCCCAAGGCCCTCAAGGCCATGAGTTTGAGGGGCTCCTTCGGCGAGAGGGAGAGATCCTGCAGACTCTTCTCCATGAGCGGTCTCCCTCCCATGAGGAAGGCCAAACCCTTGAGAAGGGCATTTGAAGAATCCTCCAGGAGTTCGAGGAGTCGAGGGAAATCTTCGGCCTCAAGAACCTTGTTCCCCTGTTGAACCGCAATCTCCTTGAGCTCGTTCTCTCCCTTGACCATGAGAGAGCAGAGAAAATCTCTGTTCAATCCTCCCCGAAAAAGGTGGTATCTCAACAGGGAGAGCCGCCCCGTAAGCGTCTTGGAGGGGTTCAGAATTTCCTTTTCAAGATCGATATCGACGACTCCGTCGGAGAAGAGCAACTCTTCAGCCTTCTCGTTGGTCTCCTCCCGGCAGAGAAGAGGAAGGAGACGGGAGACGGGGATAGGCAAGTGAAACCACTTGTTCAAGGACAAGGCCCTGTTGATGTCCTCGTCGGAAACCTCCAAAATCCTTGAGAAAAAGGCCTCCACATCAAGCGATTCCACGCGCGCCTTCGCCTCCCCTTGGAGCCAGGCCAGAAGCTCAGGCAGATTCTCTTGGGAGAGGTTGGCCTCTGTCTCCTCCATGATCGAAGTCAAGGCCGAGAGGGTTTGAACGACGATATCCCCGTCTTCGTGGGTGAGAAAGGGGATCAAAGGTAAGAACCCACGCTCATCGGCGATTTTCCCGATGGCCTCTATGACCGGAAGCAGGAGAATCTCCCGGTCCAGGAGGCTCAAGAGAGTGGGTATGGCGTAGGGATCGCCGATCTGGCCGAGGGCGACGATATAGGGGATCTTGTCCCAGTCGCCCTCCCTCTCCTTCATCTTTTCGGTGAGAAGCTCCGCCTCCCTTTCCGCCTTCAGCTCCCCCAAGGCCTCGATGGCGCTCTCCCGAACGTTCTGATCCGGATCGTCCAAGACCTTGAGGATCTCGTTGATCGTCCCCCGGGCCTTGATCATGCCGAGGGTGTTGAGGGAAAGGATGCGTACATCCACGTCCGGACTCTGGAGGTTCTTGACCAAGAAGGGGATGACCACATCCCCCCGGTTGTTCATGATGGACCGGGAGGCGTTTCTCTCCTTGGCGCTCTGAGACTTCATCTTCTCGATCAGGAGTGGAACCTCCACCTCCGAGATGATGGGGATGAGAGCCTCCACCAGGGCGTTGCGGACCTGCCAGAGGGGATTTTTCAAGGCTTCGATCAGAAGGGTGCGCGCCTCGGGATCATCAATCTGGGAGAGCACCTCAATGGCCATGAGAGCCTCTTCAAGGCTCCCCTCCTTCAGATAGGTCGCAAAAACTGCCAGTTCCGGGTTTTCGCTCATGGCTCTCCCTATTATTTGCCGACGATCTCCTTCGTGTCCCGGGCGATAACCAACTCTTCGTTGGTCGGGATCACGAAGATCTTGACGGAGGAATCCGGGAGGGAGATCTCCGCCTCCTTCCCACGGATCCCTTCGTTCTTCTCTTTGTCGAGGTGGAACCCCCAATTCTCGAGCCCCTCAACCGAATGCTCCCGAACGAAGTTGGAGTTCTCTCCTATCCCTGCGGTGAAAACCAGGGCGTCCACGTGGCCGAGTACGGCCATGTAGCTTCCGATAAAACGTTTCACCGTGTGACAGTACACGGAGAGGGCCAGCTGACAGCGCATGTCGCCGGCATCGGCCTTCTGCTGAAGGTCCCTCATGTCGCTGGAGACACCGGAGAGTCCAAGCATACCGCTCTTCTTGTTCAAGATGGAGTCCACCTCTTCAGAGTCGATGCCCAGCTCCCGGATCAACACCAGAGGAATGGCCGGATCGATATCCCCGCAGCGGGTTCCCATGACGAGACCGGCCAGGGGGGTGTAGCCGAGGGAGTGATCGTAACTCTTTCCTTGACGAATCGCCGTGATAGAGGCGCCGTTCCCGAGGTGGGCGGTGATCAGGTTCACCTCTTCGGCAGGTTTCCCCAAGAGGGCGGCCGCGCGCTGGGCTACATAACGGTGGGATGTCCCGTGGAAGCCGTACTTGCGGATCCTGTACTTCTCGTAATACTCGTAGGGGATGGCGTAGAGAAAGCTCTCCTTGGGCATGGTCTGATGGAACGCCGTATCGAAGACGCCCACCTGGGGGACCTTGGGAAGAACCTTCAGAATCGCGTTGATCCCCATGATGTTGGCGGGGTTGTGAAGGGGAGCCAAGGGGATGCAGTCGTTCAGCGTCTTCATAACCTCTTCGGTGATAAGCGTCGAAGAGATGAAGTACTCTCCCCCGTGAACAACCCGGTGACCTACCGCGTCGATGGCCTCGATACTCTCAATGACACCATGCTTTGGGTCCGTGAGCAGGGACAGGATCAAGTCGACCGCATGGACATGGTCGGGCATGACCTTCTCTATAACGATCTGTTGGTTGTTGGCATCGTGTTTCACTCTGGATCCGTTGAGTCCGATTCTCTCGGCCAACCCTCTGGCCAAGACGGTCTCCGTCCCCATCTCCACGAGCTGGTACTTCACCGACGAAGAACCGCAATTCAACACTAAAATATTCATTACGACCTCCTCTTTTGGGGGGAACGACCTCCCCTAAAACTATTGTAACAGATTCTTCCAGAAAGAGAATAGTTCCCCCCCTTCCTTGAACTTCACCGCCCTTTCTGCTATAAGTAATCGAAATTGCTGGGGTGGCGGAATTGGTAGACGCCGGGGACTTAAAATCCCTTGGGCTCGCGCCCGTGCCGGTTCAAGTCCGGCCCTCAGCACTCACTTCTCTCACCGCTCTTTTCAAAGAGGGCGACATCCGGAGAAGCCTATTGCTTTTCCCGTCTTTCCCTTCGCCTCTTCCCTTCAAAGGCGGACGATTCCCTTGAGAGAGAAGCCTTTGGCAGACCTTCGTCTCTCCCCCTTTGACATCTTTGCCGGAAAGGACTAACCTTCAAAATGAGCCCTTCCAAGGAAGAGAACCCCTACTGCTCCCGTTGTGGACACCCTGTAGAAAAGCGGTTTCTAGAAGGAAGAGAGAGACGTTACTGCCCGCAATGCACGCGGATTCTCTACGACAACCCCGTTCCCGTCGTTACGGCGGTTGTTCTCAAGGGACCCCAGGTTCTCCTTGTCAAACGGGGCATTGAGCCGCGCCGGGGCTGGTGGTCTCTCCCCTCGGGGTTCATCGAAGTGGGAGAAAACGCTCAGGAAGCCTTGGTCCGAGAGATCCTGGAGGAAACCAGTGTCTCCATCGTCAAGGTACGCCCCCTCCCCTCCCTCTCACAAGAGGGTGTACGTTATGCTTCCATCCTCATCCTCCCCTTCCTGGCGGATTACCTGAGCGGAACGCCTCTAGGAGGCGACGACGCCGCCGAAGCCGCCTTCTTCCCCCTCTCCGATCTCCCGGAACTGGCTTTTCCTTCTCACCGCCTTATTCTCGAGAGCGCCCTGGCCTCCCTCTGACCTTTCTCCCTTCCCTTTTCGAGGCGAATCGGGGTACAATAGAAGGATGATGAAGATACTCAGACGGCTCCTGGGGATTCTTGTTCTCGTCTTTGTCTTTCTGATCAACCCTTTCCTGGACGCGCTCAAGATCAACATCATCCTTGTGGTCATCTACATCTGTTTCCGCTCCGCCGCCTTCCTCCTGCGCAAGCTCCTCTGGAAGATCAAGAACAAGCTGATCCTCTCCTACCTCTTCATCGCCTTCGTTCCCCTCGCCTTGGTGGCCATTCTGCTCTTTCTCCTCTCCTCGGTCTTCATCACCCAGTACGGGAACTACATCGTAGGACGGAACATCTACTCCCGCTTCCACTTCATCAAACGTGTGGCCAAGGCAGGGCAACTCGAGAGGTGGGGGCTGACCACCTTCGACGCCCCGAACCTCAAGAAGAACTTCCTCCAGGACCTCGACAAACGGGAGAAGGTCAAGGAGCCGGAATTCGGCCTCCTCACCAACGACAAGAAGCTCTACTACTACTATTACGACCAAGAGGATCAGAGGCTTTTCGGGGATGAGATCGACGCGGCGACGCTGACAAACATCCGGGACGCCAGCCTCTGGATCCCCGAGTTCAGGATCTACTTCTCCTCTCCCCTGACGATCACCCTCCCCAAGGAGCAACTCCCCCATCCGACGGGTCTCAAATCTCTCCTCTACTTCAAGGGTTTCTCCAGGATGGACATCCTGGATCTCGAGAGCGGCCGAAGGCTTCCGGGGGTGATGAGCATTGTCTTCGACTTCGGAAGAATCTCCCATAAGTTCAACGAATACAGCCTGACCGACTCCCTGGAAGAGGGCGGCAGTCGGATGATGTACATCATCGCCCTCTCCTTCACCATCTTTTTCCTCGTCCTCTACCTCTTCTCCCTGGTCCTCGGTTTCTTGCTGGCCCGAAGCATCACCTCCTCAATCTACAACCTCTATACGGGGACTCTGAAACTGAAGGAGAAAAACTTCAACTACCGGATCACCAAGATCCGCTCCGACCAGCTCGGCGAGGTCGCCCTCTCCTTCAACGCCATGGCGGGAAGCATTGAGCGCCTCCTGGAACAGGAGAAAGAGAAACAGCGGCTCTCCAGAGAGCTTGAACTCGCCACGAAGATGCAGAAGAAGCTTCTCCCCCGTGGAGACTTCGACAACAACAGAATCGCGATCTCCGGATTTTCCGTCACCGCTCAAGAGGTGGGTGGAGACTTCTTCGATTTCTTCCCCCTCTCCCCGGACGAGGTCTTCTTCACCATCGCCGATGTCTCCGGAAAAGGGATGCCCGCGGCCTTCTACATGGCCGAAATCAAGGGCGTCATCCGCAGCTCCATCTGCCTCGGAAAAGACTTGACTCAGACGGTTCCCTACATCAACGGCCTCCTCTACCACTCCCTCGAGAAGATCAGCTTCGTTACGGCCGTGATCGGGATCGTCGACCTGAAGAAACCCTCCCTCCGTTTCATCCGATGCGGTCATCCTGAGCCCCTTCTCATCGAGAAGAACGGGAAGAGCCGCCTTCTCGGTTCGGAGGGAATCGCTTTGGGCCTGCAAGAAAACATGGTCGGGCTCTTCCAGGAAACCGAAGTTCCTCTCTCCCCTGGCGATCTCTTCCTCCTCTACACCGACGGCCTCTCGGAGATGCGGAACGAAGAGGGTGAACTCTTCGGGAAAGAGAGGATTCTCTCCCTCTTCCAAGATGCCTCCGGAAAGGAGGCTGCGACCATTAAAAAAATGGCCAAGGATCGAATCATGGCCTTCTTGGGGAACGAAGAGATCCCCGACGACATCACCCTTCTGATGATAACGGTAAAAGAAAATGCAAAGTGACCAAACCATAAGAGAACTCGAACGCAGCATCGGTTACACCTTCCTCAGGAAGGATCTTCTCCGCCAATCCCTCACCCACAGCTCCCTCAAGTCTCTTCAGGAGAACAACGAGGTTCTGGAGTTTCTGGGCGATGCGGTCTTGGGGTTTTACCTCTGCCGCCGCCTGGTGGAGGAGTTTCCCTACCTGAACGAAGGGGATTTGAGCAAGCTGAAAGCCATTCTCTCCTCCCGAAAGCACCTCTTCGAAATCTCCCGAACCATCAGCCTGGGCGACTTCCTCTTCCTCGGCAAGGGGGAGAAACAGGACCGGGGCGGAGAGAAGATGAACATCACCTCGTCGGCCTTCGAAGCGGTCATCGCCGCAGTCTTTCTCGACGGAGGGCTTCCCAAGGTCGAACTCTTTCTTGACCGCTTCTTCGACCCCTTCTTCGAACAGCTGAGGGAGAAGAGGATCAAGATCAACGACTACAAATCCGAAGCCCAGGAACTTTTCCAGAAGGTTTGGGGAATGGCTCCGATCTACCTGGTCGACGAAGAGCACGGCCCAGACCACGACAAGCTCTTCACGGTCGTCATGGTAGGGCCGAACAACAACAAACTCGTCGAGGGACGGGGACGGACGAAGAAAGATGCGGAACAGACCGCCGCCAAACTCTACATCCAGCAGCTCTTCCCCGACAAGAACCGCATGGACTTCGACGCTTTCTTCATCGAGTTTTCCGAAAAGGAGTAAGGAGGAGTACCGATGGCAATCAAAAAGAGTCTTCACGCCGTTATGCCTGAGAACGTCACCACCGCAAAGGGGACTTCAATCCGTTGGCTTCTGGGTCCCCGGGACGATATGCCGAACTTCTACATGAGGGTCCTCGAGGTCGCCCCAAAGGGAGAGATCTCCCTTCACAGCCACCCTTGGGAACACGAGGTCTTCGTTCTGGAAGGAAACGGCGCCCTCACAGGCGAGAACGGGGAGCTCCCCCTGACCAAGGAAGAGATCGTCTACGTCCCCGCCGACGAAAAGCACGGTTTTCGCAACACAGGCAACGAAGCCTTCCGTTTCATTTGCGTCATCCCCAAGAGCTGAAACCCCTCCCCTTCAAGAGGTTCCAATTGACAGACCCTAAAGATTCGCTCCAACAACTTCTCTCCATCATGGCCCGGCTCCGCTCACCCGACGGATGTCCCTGGGACAGGGCCCAGACCCTGGAATCCCTCAGGGCCAACATCATCGAAGAGTCTTACGAATTAGTCGACGCTATCGACAAGAACGACGACGAGAACATTCGGGAAGAACTCGGGGATTGCCTCCTCCAAGTCGTTTTCGTCTGCCGTATCCTCGAAGAGGAGGGAAAACTTTCACTGAACGATGTGATCACCACCCTCAACGACAAACTCCTCTTCCGCCATCCCCACGTCTTCGGCGACCTTCACGCCTCTTCTCCTGCGGAGGCGAAGGCCCGTTGGGATCAGATGAAGGAGAAGAAGAAGGGGAAAAGCTCCTCACCCCTGAAGAAGTTCAGAAAGTTTCCCGCCCTCACCGAGGCCTATTACCAGGGGAGGGAATCGACCAAGATCGGTTTTGACTGGTCTCTCCCCGAAGACGTCCTGGCCAAGGTCGCCGAGGAGGCCCGGGAGGTCGAGGAGGCTTGGAGGGGAAGGGAGAAAGGGGAGAAGACGGAGGAGGAGCTGGGGGACCTGCTTTTTTCGGTCGCTCAATTGGCCAGGAAGATGGAGATCAACCCCGAGCTGGCCTTGAAGAGGGCCAACGACAAGTTCCGCCGCCGTTATGAAAGGCTCCTCACCCTCCTGGAGGGGGAGGAGAAGCCCGCATCTCCGGAGCTTCTGGAGAGGTTCTGGGAGAAGATCAAGGGAGAAGAGAACTCCTGAGACTCTCTCTCAGGAGTTCTCTTCCTCTCCGTTCGGCTTGACCAGGTGGTGTTGCGTGAGTTCCTCGCGAAGGTAGTCGAAGGCCTCGTCGACGGTTTCGCAGATCTTAAAGAGGGAGAGATCCCGCGGCGAAACCATACCCCATTTCACTAACGCATCGAAGTTCAAGATTTCCCTCCAGTAGGAGGCGCCGAAGAGAACGATCGGCATTCTATTCTTGTGTTTGCCTGTCTGAACAAGGGTCAGGAGCTCGAAGAGTTCGTCCATGGTTCCGAACCCACCCGGGAAGACGATGAGGGCCTTCGCCAGGTAGACGAACCAAAACTTCCTCATGAAGAAGTAGTGAAACTCGAAGGTCATCTCCCGGGAGATATAGGGGTTGGCGTACTGTTCATGGGGAAGGCTGATGTTCAGGCCGATGGTGGCTCCGTGTTCGCGGCTCGCCCCCCGGTTGGCGGCCTCCATGATCCCTGGCCCTCCTCCGGAACAGACGATGAAGCGGTGTTCCGGATCCTTGAGCTCCTTGGACCACCGTGTGATCCGGGCGGCAAGGTCGGCGGCGTCTTCGTAATACCTGGAGAGCTCCACCGCCCGGACCGCCGCGAGCCTCTTCCCCTCGCAGAGGGGGTTGGCCGGGTCTGCCGCCTTCTCCTCTTCCGCCTTCTTCAACATGAGCGCGGCTTGCTCCGTAGGAACGACCCGAGCGGAACCGAAGAAGACCACCGTGTCTTTGATGTTAAGAGCCTCGAAACGGGCTCCCGGTTCCAGAAACTCACAGAGGACACGAACGGTTCGGGCTTCGGGGCTGTGGATGAAGTCCTTATTCTCGTAGGCCTTGACAGGCCCTTCCGCCGTCGGCTGATATCGGTATTTCATGGTCACCTCGCTCATGAAGGGAAGAAAGCCATTGTATCACCCTCAAGGGGGGTGTCAAGGATGGCTTGGCAGGGGCTGAGGTCAGGGGTCTATACCAGGGTTTTCCACAACCAGGCCTTGCCTATGCCTCTCCCCCACCCTGTGATTCTGGGGCGGCGGGGAAGCGGAGAATCACCAAGGTCCCTTTGTCTTCCCAGGAGAGGACACGGATCTCGCCGTTCAACCTTTGAACGATCTCCCTGACAATGCTGAGGCCAAGGCCGCTCCCCTTCTTCGTGGAAAAACCGGAGAGGAAGATCTTCTCTTTGTCCTGCTCCCGAACCCCTTCTCCGTAATCCCTCAGGCATAGCTCCCAGAACCCCCCATCGGGCTTGGCCGTCAGGACGAGCCGCCGGTCCTCTTTCATCGCCTCCAGGGCGTTCAAAACCAGGTTTTTGAAGACCGTTTCCAAGGGGCTCTCGCTGGACCAGAGCACCGCATCCTGGGGAACATCCACCTGAAAATCGATGTGGTAGCCCTGGAAGAGGAGTTGAAGCTTTCTCGCGAAGGCCGCCAGGGAGACTCTCTCCTTGATCAAAGGCTCTTGACGAGAGAAGTTGAGAAAATCCCGCACCACCCCCTCCAACTTGGCAATCTCCTTGAGGGTAAGGGGGATCAACTCATCGAAGAGCTCAGGAAAGTCCTCGCTACCACGCTTTTTCAGAGAGGCCAGGTGTTCGATGTTCAACTTGATAGGGGTCAGGGGGTTTTTAATCTCATGGGCGGCCTTCCTGGCAAGTTTCAGGAGGGCTTCCTTCTCGGTGAGTTCCTCGATCTTTCCCCTCTGCTCCTTCAACTGTCCCACCAGGTGGTTGTACCGTGAGACAAACTCCCTGGTCTCCTCCACTCCCCCCTCAGGGAGAATCGGATACTGTCCCTCCTCCAGAGAACCCAAAGCCGTAGTCACCCGAGAAAAGCCCCTCCGCCATCTGGCGTTGATCGCCCCGCCTATCCAAGTCGCCAGAAGCGCGAGGAGGAGGGTGTAAACCAAGAAGGGGTCGGAGAATCCATCCACATCCTCATCGCCCCTGGAGGGGAAGAGGAGGGCCACATAACGGTTCTGGGAGGAGTCCGGAAAGAAGAAGAGGGCCTCCCCTCCGGTCGAGAGGGAGAGGAAACTCTCCTGCCCGGACCTGCCCACTCGGAAGGCCTCCAAGGGCAACACCGGCCGCCAGGGGTTGGGATGACCCAGGAAAAATGAGGCCCGAAGTCCTTCGTAGAGCACGATGGCACGACCGGAGAGCCGGTGGACCGCAAAGGCCGCCTCCTGAGGGGAGGAGCCTGAGCTCTGAAGGAGGAGGAAGTTCTTCCGGAGAATCTCCCCCTCCTCTTGGAACCTTTGCACCCTCTCCCTCCCCCTCCACCTCTCCCAGAAGCCCCCCAAGGAGAGCTGTAGAACCAAGACAAGAAGGAAGGAACTCCCGAAAAGGAGGGCGGAAAACCTGGCAAAGAGGGAGTTGAGAAACCGGTGCCCCCTGAAGAGGATCAAGAGGAGAAAGTAGACCAAAAGGAGTGGTCCCGAGACCCGAAGGAGGTTGGCCCCCAGGTTGACGAGGGTCTGTCGACGGTACCCCAGGAAGGAGGGACGGCTCCCTTGGGAGACGAAACGGCCCCGGTAACTCTCTCCCCCCCGTCGGACCAGAGCTTGCGTTCCGTTCCGGGAGATCACCTTGACACCCTCCCCTCCGGAGAGAGGAAAAAAGGCCACTCCCTTTGCCGTTAATGTCGGATTCGAGGGGGATCCGGAGAAGGGGTTCGGTTCCTGCCGGGAGAAGAAGACCAGGAGGATCAGCTTCTCCCCCGAGGGGTCCAGGAAAGAGCGCCCGAAGAGTTGAAGCTCCACGGGAAAGCCCCCGACGTAACGGAGACTCTTCTCCTCCCTCCATCGGGTGGAGTCGAAGAGGGGGAGGAGAACTCCCAAGGCCGAAGCGGGAAGGTTGGGCGAGGCGTACTCGACCATCCGACCGTCCTTGTAGAGGGCCGCCGAAGGGAAGAGTCCCTCCCCTCCGGCGGGGAAAAAGGTCTCCAAGAAGTGTGATAGCTCTCTCTTTCCGCCTCGGGAGAACCAATCCTCCGGGAGGGCAGACAACTTCTCTCTGAGCCTGATGGTGGGGGCTTCCCCCTCCCTATCCATCCTCACGATGGCCTCGGCCAAGAGGTTGTCTCTGGCCTTGGTCATGAGGGACCAGGAGGAGTAGGAGTGGAAGAGAAGAACCAGTCCCAAGAAGATCAACCTCCCCCGCCTCGTCAGAGGCTTGTCTTGGGGACAGAAGAGGGCGATGAGAAAAGGGAGCTGAAGAAACCAGAAGGGCCAAAGCTGAAGGGTCGTCTCGATACGGGGGATCAGGGAATCCAGGCAACGGTAAGAGATGAGCAGTGTCCAGAAGAAGAAGGGCAGAAGGAAAACTTTGGGAAGGAGGTAGCGGATGGCCAGAAGGCAAAGAACG
>JAMOAD010000094.1 GCA_023621955.1 Acidobacteriota bacterium | reverse complement strand
TTCTCCATCTTCAGGGCGATGGGGACCTCCGCCGCCTTCCGGAAGAGACTCTTCTTCGGCGAGAGGTAGAGGTTCTTCGCCAGCTGCTGGGTCAGCGTGGAGGCTCCTCTAACCATACGGCCCCTCTTCAGGTCCTTTTCGAGGGAGAGGCGGATCTCGACCCAATCCAGGCCTTCGTGGCTGAAAAACCGGTCGTCTTCGCTGGCTAGAACGGCCCTGATGAGGGAGGGGGAGATCCTGGAGATGCTCTTCCACCTCCGGTCGACACGGTAGGGCTTTCCCTCCTTGAGCCTTTGGTTCTTACGGTACTCGATGAAGGCCGTGGTCTTCGGGTTCTCCTTGGCCAAGCGGGCCGTGTCGGGGAGGAGGACAAACCAGAAGAGAAGGGCTCCCAGGACGAGGAGGAGAAGGCAGAGGAAGAACTTGGGTAAGAGGCGGCGTTTTTTCATGGTTGTTCCTTTCTTTCAGGGGGTAAAGGTCTCTTTCTGAAGAGCTTCTCCCTCTCCAGAAGGGGAAAATCTATGAGAAACTGAGGGGTGAAGACTCCCCGGTCCATCCCCTCCTTGATCTCCCGGTAGCTCCAGAACCTTCCCTCCGTGATCTCCTGGGGATCCGTTTTCAAGGGGAGGCCATCGTAGAGGGCGGTATAGGAGATGACCCATTCGCTTTCTCTCTCTTCCCTTCGGATGTTAAGGGCGAAGGGGGCGAAAGAGGGCGGTTCCCAACCCAACTCTTCGAGGCACTCCCTCTTGAGAGCCTCTTCGGGCTTCTCCCCGAAGAGGATATGGCCGCTTACCGAGGTTTCCCAGAGACCCGGCGCGGTCTCCTTGTTCGGGGAGCGTTTCTGCAGGTAGAGGTCTCCGTCTCGAGAGAAGAGGTGCAGTCTCACGACCGGGTGGAGAAGGGAGGGATCGCCATGGCAGAGGGAGCGGGGGGCCTTGCCGAGGAGACGTCCCTCGTCGTTGACGATGGGGAGTTGCTCTTCTCTCTCCAGGAGACGCCATCGTCTCGCGGCGATAATCCTCCGCCCCAGGAGGGTGGCCAGGGTCGCCCCCAGGAGGAGAAGGGGAAGAAGGGTTGTGGAGACGAAGGCCCAGACCCTTCTGGAGAGGAAGAGGGCGGCGTAGAGCGTGAGGAGGGAGTGGAGAAAGAAGAGAAAGAAGAGGGGGCGGGAGAGTCTCTTGAGGGAACCTTCGGGGAGCCAAGGCGCATACCTTTTCATGGACCCCGATAGGAGAGGCCAGGGGGTGTAGGCCTCCAGGAAGAGGAGTCCGGACATGATGAAGCCGAAAAGGGCTGGCTTGACAAGGAAAAAGCGGCTGTCCCGGAGGAAGAGTGAGAGAAGGCCCAAGAGCATGACCAGGAGAGTGTCCGCAAGGATCCAGAGATCGGTCTTCCTCTGCTTGATCCAGGTCCAGAGGAACTCCCCGCCCCCCGTGACAAGGGCCATGATGACGGCGGGGGTCTCCCCCCAAAGCTCCTCGACGAGGATGTAGGCGAGAAGGGGAAGAAGCGAGAGGAGAAGGAAGAGGTTCCAGGAGGTGTGCCTCTTCTCTCCTTCCATGGTCAGCGGGAAAAGGAGGCTCGGAGGAAGAAGGAGATGTCCGCGGAGGTGTCGAAAGGAGGGAGGTCTTCGATGATTCCCGCCTCCAGACGACGGGAGAGAGGGATGGAGAGAGAGACCGCCCGGGCCGCGTGTCTGCGGTCACCGACCCGGTAGGGGGAACTACGGCTCAGGATGGAGAGCCTGATCCGGGAGAGGGAGAGGCGAAGCTCGTCCTGGGAGAAGGTTGAGTTCAGAGGCTCTTGCTCGGGGATCCAACCGGGACGGGGGAAGAGGGCGCGGTGGTGGTAGAGTTCCAGGGAGAGGTTCCTGGTGATCTGCCAGGCGGCGGAGCCGCCCCAGACGAGGAAGGGGTTGCGGGGGGAGAGTCCTGCGGTGGCCACCAGGGGAAGCCCCAGGGAGAAGCGAAGGTCCAGAGAGAGGGGACCCTTGCCGTAGACTCTTCTGGAAAGGCCCAGGATCAGGGGGCCGCTTTGAACGGAGGGGGAGAGATGGGAGAAGCCGTCGCCGAGTCTGTAGTTGACTCTGTTCTTGGGGTAGAGGTCACGCCGGGCTTCGGGGTAGCTGAAGAGGGAGTGGAACCCTTCGACCAGAGAATCCAGGTAACCTCCTGAGACGAAGCTGAACGTGACAGCCCCTTCGAAGGTCCAATCTTTGTCCAGTCCGCGTCGGTAGAGGAGGGTATGGGAGAAAAGCTCCATGTCGTTGACGGAGTCGTGGGCGAAGTCGAGGGCGTAGAGGTTGGCGTGGGTGTACTCCAGGGAGAGCGACCACCTGCGGGCTCCCAAGGGGGCGCCTGCCGTAAAAGGGAAACGGGCCAGGGAGTCCACCGGAGGGAAGAGGGTCTGGGTGGCTTGGCACGGGAGGGGGAGGAGAAGAAGGAACAAGAGGAGTGCGAAAGGGGGGACTCGAACCCCCACAGGCCTTTCGGGCCCACCGGATCCTAAGTCCGATGCGTCTGCCAGTTCCGCCACTTTCGCCTGAAAAACAGGGTTAAACATAGCACCCACCCCGGTCTTTGTCAACGGAGGCCTTGGGGGGGTCAGCCGAGGAACTTCTGCAGGTAGTCGTAGATTCCCTTGCTGTCCAAACCGTAGTGGGCCATGAGCTGGGAGGACTTGCCGGAGACGCCGAAAACGTTCTCCAGGCCGATCCTTCCGATCTGAACAGGGTGGCGTTCGGAGAGAAACTCGGCGACCGCCGAAGCGAAACCGCCGGCTTTCTGGTGCTCTTCGGCCACAACGATTCGAGGGTAGCGGGAGGCGGCGCTCAAGAGAAACTCTTCGTCCAGGGGCTTCACCGTGGCGCAGTCGGCGACAGCCACAGATTTTCCGATCTTTTCGAGCTCTCTGGCCGCCGTGAGGGCCTCGGAGACCTCCTTGCCCGTCGCCAGGACCAGAGTGTCCCTGCCCTCTTTCAGCAGTTCGTAGCGTCCGAGGGCGAAACGGTATCCGCTCTCATGGATGACCGGGAACTCTTCTCTGGAGAGGCGGACGTAGAAGGGCCCCCTCTCTTTATGGACGGTTCGGATGACCTCCTCGGTTTGGCGGCTGTCGGAAGGAACGATGACCCGCATGTTGGGAAGGACACGCATGAGGGCGACATCTTCGTTGCTCTGATGGGTGGCTCCATCCTCGCCGACGGTGATTCCTCCGTGGGTGGCGACGATCTTGACGTTCGCCTGGTTGTAGCAGATGCTTTGACGAACCTGGTCCCAGGCCCGTCCAGTCGCGAAGACGGCGAAAGTGGAGGCGAAGACCGTCCGGTCGCAGAGCGCGAGGCCGGCGGCCATGCCCATGAGGTTCTGCTCAGAGATTCCTGTGTTGAAGAAGCGCTCAGGGAAACGCTCCTGGAAGAGAATCGTACGGGTGGAGGAGGAGAGATCGGCGTCGACCACAACCAGGCGCGGGTCCTCTTCCCCCAAAGAGATCAAGGTGCGGGCGTAAGCATCCCGCAAACTTTCCAAGGGGGTGGATGCCATGAAGTTAACCTCGTCTAAAGCCCCAGGAGAGAGCCTCTACTCCTCGGGGAGAAAGTCGTTTTCCAGAATGTAATCCATGGGGTTGATAGGCTTGTTGTTTACCAGCACCTCGTAGTGAAGATGGGGCGCCGTAGACTTGCCGGTACTCCCCACCAGGCCGATGGACTGGCCCCGAGTCACCCGGGCTCCGGGTTTGACCAGACAGGATTTGAGATGGGCGTAGAGAGTCTTGGTTCCGTTGTTATGAAGGACGATTATATAGTTGCCGTAATCTTTTCTGAAGGTCGATTGGATGACCAGACCGTCTGCCGTGACGATGACCCGGTTACCGGTCTGCGTGGCGATGTCGATCCCCGCATGGAACTCCCTGCTCCCCGTGAAGGGGTCTTTGCGCCAGCTGTAGTTGGAGGTGATGATCCCTTTGGTAGGCCAGATCGAGGGAGAGGAGGCCAGAGTCTTCTCCTGTTCCCGGAAGAACTTGTAAAGGAAGTCCAGGTTCTTCTCGATGCCGGCGGCTTTGCTCTTCAAAGAGCTGATCTTCCCGGGGACGGAGACCTCTTTCGGGGAGACCGCGGGGGCCAAGGTGTTGCGGGGGATGGTGACGCCCAACCCTGTGGGGTTGATCGATGAACCGCCCGATCCAACCTCTTTCAAGGCCATGGGGGACTCAAGGCCGGCGATGATGTTCAGCTTCCGTTTATAGTTTTCGAAACGTTGAAGCTGACCCTGAAGATCCTTCATGCCGCCTTCCAGAAGAGCGATTTTCTGAGCCTGGCTCTTGTTTTCGACCTCGTACTTCTTGGCGAAGAAGGCCTTCCTTTTCACGCTCGCGTAGTCCACAAGGACAAAGAGAAGAAGAAAGAGCATCACGCCGCTCACGGTCAGGATGATCTGAATGTTCTTCTTGGAAAGGGCGAGGGTCGTATACTTTCCCCTCACTCCACGGGGCATGAGAATAACGGTGAAAAAACTGTCCCTCTTCTGATCCATCAACGATCTCCTCGTTGGGGGGATTGGGTAAAACCTATCATGTCGGAAATATATTAGACAAGTGAATAGAGCTTGTCAAGAGTTGGTGAAATTTTTTCCTTTTTTTGTAAGGTCTTGACGGAAGGGGTAGAATCCATTGTTGTCTCCTTGGAGGTGAAAGATGAACGAGTTTGATCGACCCCGCTCCCGCAAGGGAACGGCCTCGGTGAAATGGGATTTTCTCGAGAAAAACTGCGGAGGAAGCGATCTTCTTCCCCTTTGGGTGGCGGACATGGACTTCCCCTCCCCTCCGGAAGTAGTAGAGGCCCTCACGAAGAGAGCGGAAGAGGGAATCTACGGCTACACCGACCATAGCGCCGATTACTTTTCCGCCCTGGAGGAGTGGAATCGGAAGCGACACGGATGGCGGTGCGACCCCTCCTGGGTCGTCTCGGTCCCCGGTGTCGTACCCGCTCTCAACATGGCGGTGAGGGCTTTTACGAAACCGGGAGACAAGGTTCTGGTCCAACGGCCGGTCTACTACCCCTTCATGAACTCGATCGAACTGAACGGGGCCCGGGTGATCAACAGCCCTCTCGTCCTTCGGGACAGACGTTACAGGATGGACCCGAAAGACCTTGAAGAGAAACTCTCCGATCCCCGTTGTCGGATGATGATCCTCTGCAGCCCTCACAACCCGGTCGGCAGGGTTTGGCAAGAGGGTGAGCTCAGACTCGTCGCCGACCTCTGCCGGGAGAAGGGGGTGATTCTGGTGAGCGACGAGATCCACTCGGACCTCGTCTTCCCGGGGTTCCGCCACCGTCCCCTCCTGTCGATCGACCCCTCCTATTCGTCCTTCACACTCCTCTGTACCTCCCCCTCGAAGAGTTTCAACCTCGCCGGGTTGCAGTGCGCCAACATGATCGTTCCGGACCCAATACTAAGGAGGGGGATTCTGGAAGAGAGGGAGCGCCTCGGACTCTTCCTCCCCAACTTCTTTGGGGGTGTCGCCCTGGAGGCGGCCTACCGTTACGGGGAGCCTTGGCTTGAGAGGCTCATGACCTATCTCAAGGGGAACCTTGACCTTCTCACGCGTTTCCTGGGCGATAGGCTTCCCGAAGCCATCCTCACGGAGCCCGAGGGGACCTATCTGGCTTGGGTGGATCTGAGAGGCGTGGAGAGGGATTGGCCTCGGGCGGAGAAGATTCTCCTGGAGAGGGCCAAGGTTGCCTACGATCCGGGGGTCCTCTTCGGCCCCGAAGGGGAAGGGTATATCCGTATCAACCTGGCTTGTCCTAGATCCTTACTCCAAGAGGCTTTGGAGAGGACGGCCCAGGCTTTCGGGAGGTGAGGAGAAGGGCGTTGACAAAGCCCCTCTTTTCGCATAAAATTCATAAACGGAATGTGCCGAAGTGGTGGAATTGGCAGACGCGTCGGACTCAAAATCCGAAGAGGGTTTCCCTCGTGTGGGTTCAAGTCCCACCTTCGGCACACCTTTCCTATATGCTTGTCGGCAAGCCCCTTTCGGCTTTGTTTGACCGGATTGAAGAAACATGTTAATTTAGCGATATTCTACGGGAGGTAGTCCATGTCCATAGAGAAGAAACTACTCGACCTGAAGACGAAGAAAGAGCAAGGACTTCAGGGGGGTGGTGAGAAGAGGATACAGAAGCAGCATGAGCAGGGGAAGCTTACGGCTCGTGAGAGGATCGCTCGGATCGTTGACCCCGGTAGTTTCGAAGAGCTCGATCTCTTCGTCACCCACCGTTGCCAAGATTTCGAAATGGCCAAGAACCAGCCGCTTACCGACGGCGTTGTCACCGGATACGGGACCATCAACGGCCGGTTGGTGTTCCTCTACGCTCAGGATTTCACAATCTTCGGCGGATCCCTCTCCAAGAGCCACGCGGAGAAGATCGTGAAAGTCATGGAGATGGCCGCCAAGGCAGGCGCCCCTCTCATCGGAGTGAACGACTCGGGTGGAGCGAGGATTCAGGAAGGAGTCGACGCTTTGGCCGGATACGCGGATATCTTCCTCCGCAACGTCCTCTACTCCGGCGTCATCCCCCAGATCTCCCTGATCGTGGGACCCTGCGCCGGTGGCGCGGTCTACTCCCCCGCCATCACAGACTATGTGATGATGGTGGACAAGAGCTCCTACATGTTCTTGACCGGGCCCAAGGTCGTCAAGCAGGTTACCTCTGAGGACGTTACCACCGAGCAGCTCGGCGGAGCCACCGTTCATGCCACCAAGAGCGGCGTGGCCCACCTTGTTTACGCCAGCGAAGACGATGCCGTCGTCGGACTGAAGAAGCTCCTCTCTTTCTTCCCCCAGAACAACGGGGAGAAACCCCCGGTCTTGCCCTGCCAGGATCCGGCCGAGAGGTTTGAGGAGAAGCTCAACGCCATCGTCCCCGACAACCCCAACAAACCCTACGACATGAAGGAGATCATCTCGCTTCTGGTCGACAACGGGGACTTCTTCGAGATTCAGCCGATGTTCGCCCCCAACATCCTCGTCGGTTTCGCCAGGTTCAACGGGAAGAGCGTGGGGATCATCGCCAACCAGCCCAAGGTCATGGCCGGTGTTCTGGACAACAACGCCTCTATCAAGAGCGCCCGGTTCGTCCGTTTCTGCGATGCCTTTAACATTCCCCTGTTGATCCTGGAGGATGTCCCCGGCTTCATGCCCGGGACCGGTCAGGAGTACGGCGGGATCATCCGCAACGGCGCCAAACTTCTTTACGCCTTCGCGGAGGCTACTGTTCCCAAGGTCACCGTGATCGTCCGCAAATCCTATGGCGGAGCCTACTGCGTCATGAACTCCAAGCACATCCGGGGAGACCTTGTCTTTGCCTGGCCCTCCGCCGAGATCGCCGTCATGGGTCCCGACGGCGCCGTAGAGATCATCTACAGCCAGGAGCTCAAGGACGCCGAAAACAAACCGGCCAAGAAGGAAGAGCTCAAGAAACTCTACGAAGACCTCTTCGCCAACCCCTACACGGCGGCGCGCAAGGGCTACGTTGATGATGTCATCGAGCCTGCCAACACGCGTTTGCGCCTCGTGAAGGCCTTCGAGATGCTCGCCGGCAAGAGAGACTCCAACCCCCCGAAGAAGCACGGGAACATACCTCTCTAAGGGACGGCAAGGAATGCAGAGTATCGTAGGAATCGCGCTTCTGGCCGTATTTGCGGCGTTGGTTATCTATGTTCTCATCTTTCGGCGACCCCCCAAGGAAGAAGGAGCGGAGGACCCTGTCCTGACTCCCTCTCTGGATTCCCTCCCCTTGACAAGGGAAGAGGATCCCCCGGTGGAGCCGGAGATTCTGGCCGTGATCACCGCGGTGATCGAAGCCGAGACACTGCTTTCTCCGGTTCTCGAAGAGGGCCGGATGACCTTTGATTCCCAGAAATCTCAGAGGGGTTGGTCGGATACCTCCCGGTTGGCCCTCAGACCCTTCGAAGGAGAGGTGAGAAGATGAGAGAGTATACCGTTACAATCAACGAGAAAGATTACAAGGCTAAGGTGGCGGAGATCAACGCCGACCAGGCCGTGATCGTGATAGATGGTAAAGAGTATAAGGTTGGGTTGAAGGAGATCGGCCGCAAGAAAGACCTCCTTTCCGGAGCCCATCAGAGGGTTGAGTCGGCGCAGGCCCCTGCGGCCTCTCCCGCCGCCCCCGTGAAGTCTTTGAGCGTGGTCTCCGAGCCCTCCCTTCCGACCCAGAGAGTGGAGAAGGTCGGCGGCGGAGACGGGGCGATCGGCTCCCCCCTGCCGGGTCTGATCATCGATGTCCTCGTGAAGGAAGGGGACGCGGTGAAGGCCGGCCAGAACGTTGTCATCATGGAAGCCATGAAGATGGAAAACCAGATTCAGTCGCCTTTTGATGGTAAAGTCGCCCGAATCCACGTTCAGAAAGGGAAGAACGTGGTAGAGGGGGATGTCCTCATCGAGATTGCCCGGCCTCCCCTGACGACACTTTAAAAAAAAGCGGGGAGAACCGGTTTGGTTCGGGTTCCGGGGAGCGCCCGGAACCTCTTCGACATAGACCGGGAGGTGGAAGATGGAAAAAATGATTTCCGCAATCCCCAACTTTTGTGAAGGAAGGAACACCGCCGTCATTGATGAGGTTACCGCGGCACTCCGGCGGGTGGACCATCTCTTCGTCTTGGACGTATCCGCCGATCGACTCCGTAACCGAACCGTTTTCTCTCTCATCGGGCCTCAAAGGGCCATCCTGGAGGCAGGAAGGCTTCTCTACGGGCTTGCCAGAGAAAAGATCGACATGAGGAAACACCGTGGGGACTACCCCCGGTTGGGTGCCCTGGATGTCTTCCCCATCGTTCCTGTCCAAGAATCGACGATCCAGGAGGCCGCCAAACTCGCCGAAGAGCTCGGCCGACTTGTGGCCAAAGAGTTCGATGTTCCGGTTTATCTCTTCGGAGAGGCTGCGCGTTCGCCGCTCCGCAGGGAGGTGGACGCCATCAGGGAAGGGGAGTACGAGGGTCTGGCGCGTAAGCTTCTGGATCCGCAGAACAAACCGGACTATGGCCCGGACACCTTCGACCCCACCTTCGGGGCGACCATCATCGGAGCCCGCTTCCCCCTGATAACCTTCATGGCTTTCTTCGATACAAAGGATGAAGAGGCCGTCGCCGCTATAGCCAAATCGGTTGCCTACGCACACGGAGGGCTCAGCCAGGTAAGGACCTACTACGGAATGGTTCCCGAGCGGGGTGAGGCCCAGGTGACGGTGAAGATCGCCAACTATACGGCGACCCCCCTCTACCGTGTGGTCGAGTTGATGAAGGTTGAGGCACGCCGCTTCGGCGTGAGGCTGAAAGGGGTAGACCTGATCGGTTTGACTCCTCAGTCGGTTCTCGTGGAGGCGGCTCAGTACTACCTCTCTTTGCGCGACTTCACCCCGGACAAACTCCTTGAGACGAGCCTGAAGAAGTATCTGCCTAAAGAGAGAAACCTATAACCTGCGGCGGAAAGAGCGGAGGGGATTTAACAAGAGCCCCTTCAGACGGGAGGCCCGAAGAGGCGCAACCAAGCTCTTGGGGAATCTCCGGATAAAAGAAAAAGGAAGGTGTTGTCATGAAAAAGATCGACCACGTAGGGGTAGCGGTTCCTTCCCTTGCCGAGGCGAAACCCTTTTACGCAGAGGGTCTCGGCCTCAAACTCCTCGCAGAGGAGGAGGTGGCGGAACAGAGAGTGAGGGTAGCCATGTTCCAGTGTGGCGAGAGCCGTATCGAGCTTCTGGAGCCGACCTCCCCGGAGAGTCCCATCGCCAAGTTTTTGGAGAAGAAGGGTTCCGGGATCCACCACATCGCCGTCGAAGTGAAAGACGTTGAGGCTGAGCTCAACGCCCTGCAAGCCCAAGGCGTCAAACTCATCGATACAGTCGCCCGAATCGGCGCCGGCGGCCATAAGATCGCCTTCGTGCACCCCAAGTCCACCTCCGGCGTTCTGCTGGAGCTGACCCAGAAATAATCAACAGGCGTGGCCGGGAAGGGCCTTTCCGGCCATGCTTCGTACTTCACTGTGAAACCTTTCTATATCCGGATTCCCGAGGGGTCTTCCTTGAGGCTCCAGGAGGCCGTAGCCAGATACCTCCGCTGGGACGCCGAGAGGGCGAGAGAGAGGGTTCTTGCGGGTGGGGTCTGGTCGGGAAAGAAGAGACTCCTTGACCCGTCGGCGCCGGTGGCGGGATCGCTCCTCACCGTTTACCCCGACGGGAAGAAGAGGTCTCTCTATACCCCCTTAGATCCTGAATGGATTCTCTACAGGGACGACTCCCTTCTCGTTGTCTACAAACCTCCCAACTGGGCCGTACATCCGACGCCTATCGAGAAGGGGTCTCTCCTGACCGCCCTCCGCGAGGCTTTTCCTGAGGAGAGCCTCTTCCCCGGGAACCGGATCGACCTTGAGGCCCACGGACTCGTCTTCTTCCCCCGCTCCCGCAAGGGTGCCGAACTCTTCAACCGGCTGATCCGGGAGCGGAAGATTGAGAAGTTCTACCTGGCGCTCACGCCGCACATGGGAAACCCACCGGGGAGCCTCCGCTTCACGAATCCCTTGGAGGGAAAGGAGGCAGAGACGCGGGGCCGTTATCTGGGCGAGACCGCACAAGGTTCTCTCTTCGAAGTCAAGATAGGGACAGGCCGCTTCCATCAGATCCGGAAGCACTTCGCCCTGAACCTCTCCCCTCTCCTGGGAGAGAAAAAGTACGGCGGCGGCGCCCCTTCCGGTGGAGAGTTGGCTCTTCTCTGTTACCGGTACCGATGGAGCTACCCCGGTTCCGAAGAGGTTCAGGATGTCTC
>JAMOAD010000126.1 GCA_023621955.1 Acidobacteriota bacterium | reverse complement strand
CGATGGAATCTTCCATCACAGGAAAGGGGTCGGACTGGTGCGGGATGTCTTCTCCACCTACGAGAAGGTTGAAAACCTTGTGGGAAACCTCGGGATGGGTCAGGTTCGTTACCCTACCATCGGGGGGGGGAGCGTCGAAGACGCTCAACCCTTTACGGTCAACTACCCCTACGGCATAGGGATCGTCCACAACGGGAACGTCACAAATTACAACGATGTGCGCCGCTACCTCAAAGAGAAGACCAAGAGGATGCTCAACTCCAAGAACGATGTGGAGGCGATCCTCAACGTCTTCGCGGAGTCTTTGGCGGGCCGGGTGAAAGAGAAGCTCAACTTCGAGGATATCATCGCTTCGGTGACCGATGTCTTCGATGTCGTCAAGGGCGCCTACTCCGTCCTTGCCTACATCTCCGGTCAGGGGATGGTCGCCTTCCGTGACCCCTACGGGATCCGTCCTCTGGTGATGGGGACCAGGAAGGAGGGTTTTCTGACCGAATACGCCTTCGCCTCGGAATCTTCCGCTCTCTCCCTCTTGGGTTACAAGGAGTTCCGTGACCTCGAGGCCGGTGAGGTTGTCTTCATCGACGAGAACAGGGTCCTCCATTCCGCGAGGATTGAGAAGTACAAGGCCCTTCCTCACACCCCCTGCATCTTCGAGTGGGTCTACTTCGCCAGGCCCGACGCCGTGATCGACAGGGTGAACGTCTACCGTTCCCGGGTCTGCATGGGCAAGCTCTTGGCCGCGGAGGTGAAGAAGAGGGAAATCGAGGTCGATGTGGTGATCCCCATTCCCGATTCCTCCCGGGACGCCGCCATCGAACTGGCCTTCGACCTGGGGCTGACCTATCGTGAGGGGCTTGTCAAGAACCGGTACATCGGGAGAACCTTCATCATGCCCGGAGAGAGGGCCCGCAAAAGCTCGGTGATTCAGAAGCTGAACCCCATCGAGGGGGAGCTTAAGGGAAAGAAGGTCCTTCTCGTGGACGACAGCATCGTGAGGGGGAACACCTCCCGCAACATCGTGAACATGGTGAGGGAGGCGGGAGCCGAAAAGGTTTATTTCGCCTCTTACTCAGCTCCTTTGACCCATCCATGCTTCTATGGGATCGACATGCAGACCCGCAACGAGTTCATCGCCTTCGGACGCAACGAGGAGGAGGTCGCCAAGATCATCGGCGCCGACACGGTGATCTACCAGACCCTCGAGAACATGCAGGAGGCCGTTCGGGTCAACAACCCCGCTCTCAAGAACTTCTGTTGCGCCTGCTTCACGGGTCGTTACCCGACGAAGGAGATCAACAACGAAATCATCGAAGAGATAGAGCAAGAGCGAAGAATCGAAGCCGGTAAGAAGAGCTCTCGCTCCTAAGCCCTTTTCTTGAAACCGAGGGAGCAAGGGGGTAAAATGTGGGCATGAAAGACCTTCAGCTCCAGAGGATTCCCTCCTTACCCTCGACGATCGTCGAGATCCTCCAAGGCGAGAAGAGAGGCTCTTACTTCTCTCCTCGGGATCTGGCTGAGATCGTTGTCACAGACCCGGGCTTAACCGCCGAAACCCTCAGAATCGCGAACTCTTCCTACTACGGTGTCAGCGGGAAGGTCAAGACCGTCAGCCAGGCGATCAACATCCTGGGGGTCAACACGGTCCGCAGGTTGGCCGTCAAATCCTCTCTCTACGATATTCTCTGGAAGGTCCAACGGGAAGGGGTGGCGTCGGAGTACTTCCGCTACCTCATCAGGATGACCCTGGTGACGGGGGTTTCCGCCAAGACTCTCTGCAAGGTCTTTGGATGCGGGAACCAAGAGTTTTTCATGATCGTGGGTTTGCTACGCAGGATCGGCCAGATTCTCCTTCTCATCAACGACCCCGACCACTACCCCCAAGACGTGGGCATGGGCGAGGAGGAGCTCCTGGAGAAGGAGCGTTCCCTCTACGGCACCGACTATCTGCAGGTAGGGGCGTGGGTCGCTCGGGAGTGGCACTTCCCCGAAGAGTTTGTCAACTCCTTCGCCCCCGTATCGGGGGGAGAGGAGGAGAAGAACCTCGCCTACGTGGTCAGCCTGGCGGACCAGTTCGCTCAGAGCCTCCTGGTCTCCGAGACGAAGAGGCAGGGTGAGCTGAAGTGCTCCCTCGAAAAATCCATTCAAGACCACTTTCACATCCGCATCTACGACCACCGCTCCTTCCTTCAGGAGTTTGTGGAGGACCTACAGCGGGAGGTCGAAGACAAGGGCCG
>JAMOAD010000179.1 GCA_023621955.1 Acidobacteriota bacterium | reverse complement strand
TACAACAACGGGGGAAACGTCCATGATCAGGTCCTGAACACCTTGATCAAACGGGTTTACTCGACCTGGAAGATGAGGGATTACGGGATGGTCACCCAGCCGACCTACGCCATCGGCCCCCGTCCCGTCACGCTCCTGATCAACGAGGCCTCCCTCTCGGACGCGGAGATGACCGCCAACGGGTTTAAGGAGCTGAAACTCGGTGCCCTGGTAGGTGAGACCACCTATGGGTGGTTGATCTTCACCAGCGGACGCTCCCTCCTTAACGGGGGGTTCTTCCGGATCCCCTATTGGGGTTGTTACACCCTTAGCGGACAGGACCTGGAGACCCACGGAGGGGTCGTACCGGATTACCGCGTTCCCCTGACTCCTGACCAGATCGTCGCCGGAAGCGACCCTCAGCTTGAGAAGGCCGTCGAAGTGACCCTGGCGAAGCTCAAGGGCAAGTAAGAGAGAGCGGGAGGCTTTACTGTTTTCAGGTCTAAGGGCTTCGCTCCCCTTGGGATGAACCGGCAAGCAGGCAGAGACTTCTCCTCAGACGGTCCTTGCGACCCTTCGGGACGAAAGGAGAAAAAGTCTGTAAAGCTACTCCCATGGCCTATTCCGTTGACAGTGGGAGGGAATTCTGATATAAGAGGTCGGGGCCTGTAGCTCAGCTGGCAGAGCAGCCGGCTCATAACCGGTCGGTCACAGGTTCGATCCCTGTCAGGCCCATTGCTCAAGGAGAACGGTATTGAACAACCAAAACGAAGAGCTGATCAAGTTGCAGGAGTTGGAGAAGCAGATCGTCAAGCTGGATAAACGTCTCAGAGAGCTTCCACTGCAGCTCAAGGCTTTGGACGACCGCATCTTCGAGAGAGCCCATTCGGTGGAACAAGCTCAGCAGAGTATCTCGGAAAACCAGCAGCGTCGGCTTGCCCAAGAGAAGAAGGTGGAATCCGTCAAGGCTGAGATCCAAAACAAGAAGAGGGAACTCAACTCCATCAAGACCAACAAGGAGTATACCGCCAAGTTGGCCGAGATCGAGATCCAGGAGAAAAGGAAAGAGGAAGCCGAAGAGGGTGTCATTCAGCTCCTCCTGGATGCCGACAAGATGCAGGAGACCATCGGCGAGGTGAAGGAACGGAGTCGCCTGGATGTCGAGGCTCTGCAGAAAGAAAAAGATCTTTTTCTCCAAGAGAAAGGGGAGAAAGAGGGACAACTCAAGGAGCTGAACCAACGAAAAAAAGAGTTGAGGACCCTCATTGATCCTGAAAACCTCAGAATCTATGAGAGCCTTTCGAAGAAGACCGGAGGGGTCCCCCTCTCGGTTGTGACCAGGGACTTCTGCGCGGAGTGTTTCGTCAAGATTCGTCCCCAGGTCATGATGGATCTTCGAAAGGGTGACAAGGTCATCTACTGTGAGAACTGTCACCGAGTCCTCATCCTGGAACCTGTAAAGGTCCAAGAGTAGGGCCTTCCGAAGGGCCGGACCCTCAGTCCGGCAGAGGGGAGGTCTCATTTCCGTCAAAGTTTTTCGAGGGTGAAAACCATGGACGAGAAATTGCTCCTCCTCGAGGCCTCCGCCGGTTCCGGCAAGACCTACGCCCTGACCAACCGTTTTCTCAGATCCCTCTGGAAGGTTCTTCCCGAAGATCCCTATAGAGATTCCGCTAAGGCGAACGCCGCCCTCTCCACACTCTTAGCGGTCACCTTTACCAACAAAGCCGCCGAGGAGATGTCCGACCGAATTCTGAAGACTCTCAAGGAGCTGGCCCTTCAGGGAGACGACTCCGCCTTCGCGGCGAGGCTTAGGGAGGTCTTGGGAAGCCAAGGCCCTGTGGATGTCGTCAGGGAGAGGAAGAAGGCCTTGGGAATCGTCGAGCTGATTCTCAGCCGGATGGGGGATTTTCGCGTCACCACCATCGACTCCCTCATGACATCCTTCGTCCAGAGCCTCTCCCCTGAGCTGGGGCTCACTCCGGGCTTCAAGATCTCACTGGATTCCCAGGGGACCTTCCAGACCACATACAGGAGCTTCTTTGCCGCCCAGTGCGAAGAGCGTTGGACGGAGGTGGAATCCTTCCTCCTCCAGGCTTTGTTTTTGGGGAAGCTTACGGGTTGGTCACCCGAGAAGAGTACCCGCGAGCTTATCGGATGGTTCTTCGGTTTCTCCCTCCAGCAGGGGGATCTGAAGGAACCAGAAGACTCTCCGGAGACCGTTCAGAGGGCGATCGACGAGGAGTGGATTGGCTTTCGGGAGAGAATGGTGCCGCTGTT
>JAMOAD010000222.1 GCA_023621955.1 Acidobacteriota bacterium | reverse complement strand
CGAGGTTGTTAGACCGGGGGGAGAAAGAGTCGGCTTCAGCTGGAGGGAACATCCGGGAGAAGGGGACGTTGGAAGCGTCGGCGTAGGTTGGCGAAGACCGGAGAAGGATGAGCCGGTGTTAGCCAGAGGGGACGTCTGGGAGGAGTGAGGGGCGAGAGAGAAGGGTTGAGAGGCGGAAGGGGAAGGGAAGAGGATTTAGGGAGTGTCCCTAGTAGGTTCTAATAGGTTTCAAGGAGAAAGGTAGGAGGAGGAAGCACGTAAGAGAGAGGAAATCCAGAAAAAGGGAGTGTCCCCAATAAATAAAAAAGGATAAAAGGGCCAAGAAGCGGTGGAAGATCCACCACTTCTTGGCATTAGGAAGAGGGAATTACCGGAACACAACGTTGAGGTTCTGAAAGAGAAAAGCGTAAGTATCGGCTGCTTCTTCGATCGCTTTTGAGAGGGAAGAGGACCCATGGCCGGACCTTGTTTGAATCCGGACCAGAACAGGGTTGTCTCCTTTGTTCTTCTCCTGGAGTGTTGCGATGAACTTAAAGGAGTGAGCCGGAACGACCCTGTCGTCGTGGTCGGCTGTTGTGACGAGAGTGGCGGGATACTTCACTCCCTCTTTGATGTTGTGGAGAGGTGAGTAGGCCAAGAGGTATTTGAATTGATCGGGGTTGTCGCTGATACCATACTCCACACCCCACCCCCACCCGACAGTGAACTTGTGGTACCGAAGCATGTCCATGACGCCGACGGCGGGAAGCGCGACCTTAAAAAGATCGGGGCGCTGAACCATACAGGCTCCGACGAGTAAGCCGCCGTTGGAGCCTCCGGAAATGGCGATCTTCTCGGGGTTTGTGTACTTTTCTTGAACCAGATACTCTGCGGCACCGATAAAGTCATCAAAAACGTTTTGCTTCTTATCCAACATTCCCGCCTTGTGCCAGGATTCGCCGTACTCCCCGCCGCCACGGATATTGGCTACAGCATAGACGAAGCCGTTGTCGAGGAGAGCGATCCTTAAGGGGGAGAAACTTGCGGTCATGCTGATGCTGAAACCGCCGTAGGCGTAAAGGAGAACAGGATTGTCACCTGTTAGACGAAGGCCCTTCTTGTAGACCAAGAACATAGGAACTTTTGTTCCATCTTTGCTAGAGTAGAAAACCTGTTTGACCTCGTACTCCTCGGGATTAAACTTCACCTCAGTTTTGCGGAAGAGTTTGCTTTTCCCAGAGTCGACATTGTACTGAAAGATTGTCGGCGGATAATGAAAAGAGGTGAACGTATAGAAGAGAGTCTTATCTTCCCTCTTTCCACCGAACCCTCCCGCTGTTCCTAAGCCGGGAAGCTCAATCTCCCGCTCCACGTTTCCGTTAAGATCGTGTTGGTAGATTCGGGTTGTGACGTCCTTGAGGTAGTGGCTGAAAAGCTTTCCGCCTGCCGTTCCAACACCTTGTAAAACTTCAGGCTTTTCGGTGATGACGGTTTTCCAATTCTCTCTCTCAGGCCGGGTCGGGTCGATGGAAACGACGCGGAAGTTTGGGGCGCCGTCGTTGGTCTGAACAAGAAAGCGGTTACCGATGTTGTCGATGAAAGAATAGTCGTATTCAAAACCTTTGCAGAGAAGGTGAAAGGTGTCGTTCTTCTTGGTTAGATCAAGGTAATGTAGCTCTGAGCCGTGAGTTCCTTCTGAAGCGCTGAGGATCAGGAACCGTCCGTCCTCGGAGACGCTTGCTCCATAGTAACGGAGAGGATTCTTCGGATCTTCAAAGATGAGTCGATCCTTCTCCTGGGGTTCGCCGAGCCGGTGGAAGTAGATCTTCTGGTTTTCGTTCTTCCCCTTCATCTCTTCTCCGGCCTTAGGAGTGTCGTAGCGGCTGTAGAAGAAGCCGTTGCCATGCCAGCCAGCACCGGAAAATTTTACCCAACGAATCCTGTCGGAGAGCTCTCGCTTCGTGGCAATCTCTATGACCCGGATTTCCTCCCAGTCCGAACCCGCCTCAGAGCGGGAAATAGCCATGTAACGGTTGTCTTGGGATTCGCCCAGCAGGCCGACACGAACCGTTCCATCCTTGGAGAGGGTGTTTGGGTCGAGAAAGACCTGTGCCTCTCCTTGAAGCCCCTTCTGGTAATAGATGACCGATTGGTTCTGAAGGCCTGTGTTCTTGTTGAAGAAGTAATAGTCGCCGATTCGAAAAGGGGCGGAGTAGCGGGGGTAGTTGTAGAGCTCTTCGAGGCGCGACTTGATCTTGTTTCGGAAAGGAATTTTGGAGAG
>JAMOAD010000254.1 GCA_023621955.1 Acidobacteriota bacterium | reverse complement strand
GAGGATGCCTAAAGCGATGAGGGCCGTGAAGATAACAACGACGATGGTGGAACGCTTGATGGAGAGTTCGGTGAGTGTCATTTCGGCTCCTTGGATCAGCGCAGAGGAACGGCGGAAACCCGGGCCCCGTCGCCGATGTTCTGCTGGCCGCTCACGACGATGGTCTCCCCGGGGTTCAGTCCCTTGAGAACCTCGACGTCGGTTTCCACCTCGGCGCCTAGGGTGATGCTGAGCAGAGCCACCCTGTCACCCCTGAGGACAAAGACCTGTGGATCCTTTCGGCTTCCGGTGAGGGCCTCCCGAGGAATCACGACCGACTCCCTCTTGACCAGGACGGGGAAGGTGATCCGGCAGAACATCTGAGCCTTCAAGGGAGAGCCTTTGGGGTTGGGGATAGAGATCTCCACCCGGTAGGAGTGAGCCTCGTCGCCTTTGACGCTTAGGTTCAGAACTTTTCCGGAGAAGTCTTGCCCCGGGAGAAGGTCGCTGGTGACGTTCACCCTGTCACCGACCTTCACCCTGTCACCGACCTTCACCTTGTTGATGTCTTTCTCCGCAAGGTTGACGATGGCCTTGAAGCTGGAGATGTCCACGACGTTGGCTACCGCCGTTCCGGGCTGAACCATGTCGCCCAAGTCGACGGATCGGGAGGTGAGAATCCCTGGGATGGGACTCTTGATTCGGGCGTCTTGGTACTGCCTCCGGGCGGTCAGGAACTGAGCCTCAGCGGCCTTGAAGTTGAGGCGTGCGGCCTCCACTTCCGCGTCGGTGGCGGCCTTCGACGCGTAGAGGTTCTCGTAACGGGTCAGATCTTTCTTGGCCTTCTCGAAGTTCACCTCCGCGGTCCTGAAGGAGGCCAGTTTCAGCTCATCGTCAACGCGGACGATCTCGCTGCCTCCCACAAGTTTGTCACCGATTTCGGCGCGGACGGCGACGACCCGTCCAGAGGTCTCCGAGACGACCACGACGTCCTGGACCGCTTCGAGGGTGCCCACTAGGGAGAGGGTCTCCTGAAGCGATTTCTTTTGAACCACCGTCGTCGATACAGTCGGCAGGAGGGGGACGTTTTGAGCGATCTTCCTCTCTTGGATAAGGCGGTTTCGGACAAGAAGACCGACGATAGCGACGATGAAGATGATCAACCCTGTCCAAAGGAATGTTCTTGTTTTCATGCTCCTTCTCCTTATGGTCACTCCTGACCGAGGGCTTTCTTGAGCTTCTCTTTGTTCAATTCGTAATCGATCCAGGATTGAGTGTTGTCTACCTTCGCCTGAAGTAGCGCGACTTCGGCGTCGAGCAGTTCCGAGTTCAGCGTCAGCCCCGCCTTGAACCGTTCGTTGGTGATCCGGTAGTTCTCTTGGGCCAAGGCCACTCCTTCCTGGGCGACCTTGATCTTCTCGACCGCCTGGACAGTGTCGTTGTAGATCTGATGAACCTCCAGGGTCACGGAGTCCTTGAGGGCAATGCTCTGGTCCCGGCTCTGGATAAGCCTTGCCCGTGCCTGTCCAGCCTTGTGCCGGGCGATTCCCCAGTTCCAAAGGTCAAAGGAGAGGGCGAGGCTCACGTCCCAGGTGTCGTTGAACTTCTCCTCTACCGGCATGATCCGCGAGTTGGGGCGGGCGTAGGTGTAGTTTCCCAAGAGGGCGAGGGAGGGGTAGAGGTCTCCCTTCGCCGCCTTGACCTGGGCCTCTCCGGCCTTGATGGAGTGGGAGGCCGCCTTGATCTCCGGGCGGTTTCTCAAGGCCTCCTCGACGAGCGTTTCCACGGGACGGACGCCGGCGATCTCCCTTTGGACGTCGGTCTTGAGTGCGAAGGTCGTCTCCAGGGGAAGGCCCAAGAGGCTCGCCAGGGTTTTGGAGGCGAGCCTGACACCGTTTGTCGCCTCGACCCGTTTCAGCTCCACCGACGAGAGTTGAACCTTCACCTTGAGAACTTCGTTGGTCTTGGCCAGCCCCTGGTCGTAGAAGCGGTTGACTTGTTCGAGGTGGACCTTGATCAGCTCGACGTTCTCAAGGATGAGCCCTTCGAGCTCCCTGGCCCTGTAGAGGTTCCAGTAAGAAGAGCGGAGAGTGAGGACCAACTCCTTCCTGTCGCGGTTGTAGAGCTCTTTGGCGGCCTCAAGGCCGGAACGGGCCGCCGTGGTCAAGGAGGAGAGCTTTCCTCCCGTGAAGAGGGGGGCCTTGAGCGTGAGCTGGCTCGAGTAGTTGTCGGCGATCGAGGGGTTCAGGACAAAGGTCGAGTCGCTTCCGGGGATGGTGACCCCGAAGGAGGGAGTCTTGCTCAGCCTTGTATAGGTCCCCGAGAGGGAGAGGGAGGGGAGGGCCGAGGCTTGAACCTCCTTGAGCTGAAACCGGGAGTGCTCGACCTCCCAGCGGGAGGAATCCAGGCCCTTGCTGTAAGAGAGGCCCATCCTGACGCAATCGTCCACGGTCAGTTCCACCGGGCTGGAGGGCCCTCCCTGGGCTATGAGAAGAGAGAATGGGAGGAGGAGCAGGAGAGAGGCTAGGGTACGGTTCCGTTTCATGGTTTCACCTTCACCGGCAAAGGGTTAATGGGAGACCTTCTTGCCGTCGCATGAGAGATCTTCGGCCCCGTGGGTGTGGGGCTCGATGGCTTCGCCGATCACAGAAAAGGCCGTTTCTACGAGATTGTCGAAGGAGATGTTGAAGTGCTTCAGGTAATACTCTTCATCGACGGAGGCGATCCGGATCAAGCCGATCAACATGCCGTGGAGGGTGAAGAGCGTAAGGGTCGGGTCGATGTCGCTACGGATGGAGCCGTCCCTCATCCCCAGGAGAATCACCTC
>JAMOAD010000204.1 GCA_023621955.1 Acidobacteriota bacterium | reverse complement strand
ACGTCGGGGCCAAGGGCGCCGACCTCTGCGGAGGCTTCAAACTTCCGGTTCGAAGAGCGAACGATCTCGATGAGGTCGAAGTTGGCGATGGCGTTTCTGGTCTCGCCGTCGATGATGTCGTCGAGCCGTGACTGCCCCCCCCTCTCGTCCCTCACCCTTTGGAAGAAGACCAAGGGGTCGTGAATCCGCCAGCGGGCATAGGTTTCCACCCAGATATACTTCTTGTCCTTTGTCGGGATCTGGTTGGAGTCTCCTTCCCATTCGAGCCATCTCTTCTCGAAGGAGTGGACGTCTTGAACGAAGGGGAGCTTGGTGTGGATTCCAGGTTTACTGATGGTGCCGCTCACGGGTTCTCCGAACTGGGTGATGATCACTTGGTTCATTTCGGAGACGATGAAGAAGGTGTCCCCCAGAACGAAGAGAACGATGATGGTCAGGGAGATCAGGAAGATGATTCTCGTCTTGGGGTTCATGGTTTATCCTCCTCTTTCAGGTTGAGGAAGGGGAGAGGGGCCTTCAGCTTCTCGTCCACGATGACCTTCCTGGGGCTCTTGGAGAAGACCTCGGAGAGGGTCTCCAGGTAGAGTCGCTTCCTGGTTACCAGGGGCGCCCGGGCGTATTCGGTATGGATGGCGTTGAAGAGCTCGATGTCCCCCTGGGCCCGGTTCACCCTCTCCAGGGCGTAACCTTCGGCCTCCCGGATCGTCTGCTCGGCCTCGCCACGGGCCTTGGGGACCGTCTGGTTGTAGTCGGACCAGGCTTCGTTGATCTTCCTCTCTTTCTCCTGAAGCGCTTCGTTGACTTCGTTGAACGAAGGCTTGACAGGGTCCGGAGGGTTGACGTCTTGAAGGATCAACTGGTTGACGTCTATGCCGATCTCGTAGAGGGCGCAGAGATCCTGCAACTCTTTCTTCGCCTCCGCGGCGATTCTGGCGCGACCGGTCGTGAGAACCTCGTCGACGGAGTTGTCGCCCACGATCTTCCGGACAACCGCTTCGTTCATGTAGCGAAAGGTCTGGTTGACATCGCGCATCTTGAAGAGGTACTTGTAGACATCGCTGATCTTGTACTGAACGATCCATTCCACGACGACAACGTTAAGGTCTCCGGTCAACATGACGGCCTCCTTGGAGGCGTCCGGAGAGACCAAGTACCGGGTGGGGACCTCGTCTTTCGCCGAGCGGTACCCGAACTCCATCTTCAGCTGTCTCTGGACCGGAACCTTTTGGAGTGTCTCGAAAAGAAAGGGAAGCTTCATGTGAAGGCCCGGCTCCGCTGTGCGGTTGAAGCGCCCGAAGCGGAGAATGACCCCAACCTCCTCGGGGCTCACCTGGTAGATTGTGTCGAAAAGAAAGAGCCCGACGATGAGGACGATCAAAATCCACTTAATTTTAAGCCATTTGGGAGGACGGGGCGGAGCCTCGTTCCCTTCGTTCTCTTGCCACATGGATACCTCCTACCGGAGAGGGCTTTGCGAAGGATCGACTTCGACAAAGGGTATGGGGCGTATGAGGTCTCCCCCTCCAAAGTTACTTTAACACGTAAGGGGCCTTCTATCAAGGAGAGGGGGAAGAAGGGTGTCGAGAGGGCCAAAGGAGGATCCCGAAGGAGAGAAGGCCCAGAAGGTATTCCCAGAGCTGTGTGACCGTGTGAATCAAGAGGCCGGTGATGAAGGGATTGGGGTGTTCCGGGGCGAGGAGGGAGAAGACGAGGTGAAATGCGGTTTCCCAGGTTCCAAACCCCGCCAGGCCTTGAACGGGGAGGAGGGAGGAGAGTTCGGTAGCGGCGATTCCGATCGAGAAGAGGGCTCCTCCGGCGGGAGAGGGGGGAAGGTTGGAGAAGCCTACGAAGAGAGCGTAGAGGGAGAGGTACTTGGTTGCCCGGATGGCGAGGCTGAGCAGGAGGAGGGGGCCGAAGAGGGGGAGGCGGGAGTTCTCCTTCAAAACCACGAAGAAGTGGGTCGGAAGGGAGCCAAAACGACTTCCGAAGAGGCGGGAAACGACTCTCGTGAGGGGGAGGGAGGAGAGGAGGAAGAAGATCCCTAGGGATCCCAAACCAAGGAGGAGGAGAAGGGCTCGGAGCCGGGGAAGGGGAAAGGGGAGGTTCAAGGGGACCAGGGTTAGCAGACCCAGGAAGAGAGCCAATGAGAGAAGATCGAAGAGGAGAATGACCAGGAAGTCTCCGGAACCCTTCTCGATCTCAATCCCCTCCTTACGGAGCAGCCCGGAGTAGAAGAGGAGCGAGGCGCTTCGGGCGGGGAGCAGGTCGGCCGTGCAGTTTTGGACGAGGGTGATCAGGAAGAGTCGGAAGAAGGGGAGGGGACGTTTCAGAAGCCATCGAAACCGTATGGCCCTCAGGAACCCTCCGCCCAGGGAGAGGGAGAGGTAGAGGAGAAGGCAGTTCCAGGGGAGGGAGAGGAGGCCCGAAAGAATCTCCCGAGGCGGAGTGGAACGGAGAAAGAGCAGGAAGAGGAGGAGCGTGATCAGGAGGGGAATCGACCAAGAGAGTACCCTCTTAGCGCTCATGGCGGTGAGAGGGCTTTAACCAAGGAACGGCCGATGAGAAGGCCCATGGCCCGGTACCCCTCTGAGGAGGGGTGGACTCCGGGGAGAAGACGGGGGTGTTCCAAAAAGAGGGGCCTCAGGTCAACGATCTTCAGGTGCCTGGTCTTGGCGAGGCTTTCCAACTCCGGAACGATCTCCTCACGAAGGCGTCGGGGGGAATCGCCGTCGAAGGTCGGCAGATCCAAGCGTCGAAGGGGAGGGGGAATGATCAGGAAGATTTGGGGTGGGGAGTCGGGCGACCCTTGGGCCAAAACAAGGTCGATAATCCCGTTCATGTGGCGGCGAAAGCCCTCCCGGTCGGTCTTGTCGCCGTCGGAGCGGACATCGTTGGTGCCGAGCATGAGAAGAACGATGTCCGGCGAAGGGGTAAAGAGGGAGGGCGAGTTCCTCAAAAAGCTCAGGTACTCTCCAGAGGTGTGTCCGGGCCTCCCCCCGTCGACGATCTTGTGGGAAATCTCCGCCTTGTCCAGGGCCCGTCCCAAAGAGGGGAGGTAGGAGCCGTAGGAGCTCGAAGTGAGGCTGTCGCCCAGGGATAAGATGATCAAGGTTCGGTTTCGGGGGTGGAGGAAGAGGAAGAGCAAGAGAAAAGAGATGAGCAGAAGGGCTGTCCCTGCGAAGAGAAGGCGTCGCTTTCCCATACCCATAAGGTAGAGAAAAAGAGGCCTTCGGTCAACAGTTCAGAAAAAGAGGAACCGCTTCTGGTGGACCAGGCAGAGAACCTCTTCGCTGAACTCCGCCAGATCCCAGCTGTAACGCTTGACGGCGTAGTCGTCCAGAGGTGTCGGGGTCCGGTTGATGATAACCATGCGCCCACCGGCGTTGAGGGTCAGTCCGGGGAGGGTTGACGCTGGAGAGACGATGAGGGACGATCCCATGACCAGACAAAGGTCGGCCTGGGATGCGACCTGCTTCGCTTTTTGGAGGATGTCGCTCTTGACGCTCTCTCCGAAGAGGACCGCTTCGGGGCGGATGAGCCCTCCGCAGGGACAGTAGGGGACCAGGCCCTCAAGAACGGTGGGAAGGATTTCGGTCAGTGGAAAAGGCCTACGGCAGAGGGTGCAAGAGTAGCTTTCCAGAGAGCCGTGGAGGGGAAGAAGGGCGCGGCTTCCGGCCATCTGGTGGAGGGAGTCGATGTTCTGGGTCGCCGTGGCGATGAGGCGCTCTTTCTCCTCCAACTCCACCAGGAGCCTGTGGGCGGGGTTGGGACGGGAGGCGAGGATGAGCGGAAGGAACGTCTTGGCGAAGAGGTAGAAGGGTTTAGGGTCTCTGAAGAAGAGTTCCTTGTCGAAGACGGACCTGCTTCCAGAGGAGAGAATCCCTTGAGGACCTCGAAAATCGGGAATACCCGAAGGGGTGCTGATTCCCGCTCCGGTCACCGCGAAGATGGCCTTGGCGGAGCGGAGGGTCTCGAGGAGTTCCAGTGCATCCTGGTGAAGGTCTTTCGGGAAGAGAAGAGAGTTCATTCCCTTTCCAGGAGCGCCTTGATGTTCCCCACCAGGTAGAGGGAACCCGTAACCAGGAGGGTCTCTTGGGGCCGGGCTCCCTTCCTGAGGCGGGCGAGAGCCTTTTGGGGGTCCAGTTCAACCTCCATGGGAATCCTCAGGCCGGCTTGATGGAGCATGTTGGAGAGCTCCAAGGGATCCTGGGCCTTGGCGACGTCCGAGCGGGTCAGAACGACCCGTCTGCAGAAGGGAAAGAGCAGCCTGGCCATGGTGATCATCCTCTTGTCGTTGGAGACGCCGAAGAGGCAGGAGAGGTTCCTGAGGCCCTTCGACTTCAGGTAGGCGACCAGGGTGGCCATTCCCGCAGGGTTGTGCGCTCCGTCAAGAAGCATGTTCTCCCGCGCCCACTCCAGGCGCCCTTCGATCTTTGCCTCCTGGAGGCCGAGGAGGGCTTTTTCGCAGACCCTCTCGGGGTTCAGTGGGTCCAGGGAGAGGAGTTCCAGTGTCTTCAGGGCTATGGCCGCGTTGTAGGCCTGATGGACTCCCAAGAGGGAGGGACGGTAGAGGTAGTCCCCTCCTTCGCTCCGGTAGAGCCATCCGGCTCTTCCATTCCGGAGAAGCCGGCGTGGCGGGTCGAAGGCTCCGAAGAGGGGGGCGTTCCGTTCCTGGCAGGTCTCTTCGATGACCCTCCGGGCCGAAGGGGGAAGCTTTCCGATGATGACGGGTTTGCCGGGCTTTACGATTCCCGCCTTCTCCCGGGCGATCTGGGCCACGGTTTTACCGAGAATCTGGGTGTGGTCCAGAGCCACCGTGGTGATGACAGAAGCTTCGGGGTTTACGACGTTTGTGGCGTCGAGACGCCCTCCCAGTCCGATCTCCAGTACCGCCCAATCAACCTTCTCCTCCTTGAACCAGAGGAAGGCCGCGACGGTTAAGAGTTCGAAGAAGGTCAGGGGCTGGGGGAGGACTCCCTTGGAAATCGCTTCGTCCACCTTCTCCTTGAGGAAACCGACCAGGGAGGTGAGGGTCTCTTCGGGAATCTGGGCTCCGTCGATCTTGATCCGTTCTTCGACGCGGACAAGGTGGGGGGATGTGTAGAGGCCTGTCCTAAAACCCATGTGGGAGAGGGCGGAGGAAAGGTAGGTGGAAACGGAGCCCTTCCCGTTGGTGCCCGTCACGAGGAGGGCACGGAATCTCTCCGCGGGCCTCCCGAGCCCATCGAGGAAACGGGAGACCCGATCGAGTTCCAACTTGATTCCCAGGCGTTGAAGGGAATCCAGGTAACCGTTACGTTCTTCTAGGTTCAAAGAGGACTCTTAGATCTCTTCCACCTCTTCCCCGCTCTCGGCGAACTCATCGGGTTCACCCAGGAGGGTCGCGGCGCCGTCGTAGATCTGTTTGATGACCTTCCTCTGGTTGTGGAGAGAGGCCATTCTCTCCTTGAAGGCTTTCACTTCATCTTTGACCTGTTGGTCGATGGAAATGATCTGGGACCGGGTCTGCTCGAGGGTGTTGCGATAAAAATCTTCGTTGGTTTTGGTGATGTCCACCATCAGCATGTCTCCTTTGGTCTCTTATTTCTTGAAAACACCGTTTATTGAATCATCATGGAAACCGTTGTCCAGACTTTGACCTTCACGCCTTGGCTGACGGGAGGTGTGAAGCGCCATCCCGAGATGGCTCTCTCCATGGAGCTTTGAAGGGAAGAGAGGGCGGGGGAGACTTTCAGTATCATGAACTTTTCCGCCCGACCGTCGATTCCCACGAGAACCTGCATCATGATCCGGTAGGGGCCGCGGCGTCTCTCCTCGGAGGTTATGGAGGGGACACTCTTAGAGGTCGCCTTCACAGGGAAATCCAGGGCCGTCGCGGCGACAACGGAACCTTCCGCGGGCCCCGAGGGCTGCTGGGGCTGAGGACGGGGTTGAACGGTCTCTTGAGGCGTGCTCTGAACGGGAGAGGCGGCTGGAGTCTGTTGCTGGGGGGTCGGTTCGCTCGCCTTGGGCGGCTCGACCACGGGCTTGCTCTCCTCTTTGGGCTTGTCGTTCCCGATCTGAGCGGGGGCAGTAGCCTTAGGCTCCTGCTTCTTCTCCGGAGTGGGAGGCTGGACCTGAGCCGCAGCCTTAGGCTCCTCCTTCTGGTCTGTCCCCTTGGGCTCGGTCTGTGCCGGTGTCGTGGCAGGGAGCGCCGCGTCTTGAAGGCCTGTCTGAAGGGCTGGAGGCTGAGTCGATGTTGTCTGACCGGGGGTTTGAACCTGGGGAACCGTGGAGGGGGCGGAGCCTCTCTTCAAGACGAAGAAGAGGACAACCGCCAAGACCAAAACGGCGATGCCGACGATCAGGGCGATAGGAGGACGTTTGGCCTCCTCCTTCAAGAGGGCGTCTAAATCTTGTTGGGCTTGGGAGTGCTTGTTGGGGACGAACTTGACCGGTTCCGGTTCTTTGACGGCTTTCTGGGGAGGGGGTTGCACCGCTTGGGGCTTGGGCGGCTTCGGCTCCTGCGGAGGGGCCTTCGGCAGAGGGGGCTCCATGGGAGGAGCCGGCGTCGGTGATGGGGCCGCCACGGGAGGAACGGTCTTCTCGCCTCTCTTCTTGAGGATGTCTTCAAACTCCTTCTGCTTGCGGAAGATCTCCTTGGTGTCGTCGACGGCAAATCCCTCGTGGGCCACCTCTTCGGGAAAGAGCTGGGCGATGGTTTTGCAGAGAAGATCCTTGGCCAGAGGAAGGTTGACGTCGACCTCCACCATGATCTTCTCCAGTTCCGAGGTGATTTCTTTGGCGGAACCGAACCGCTTCTCCGGGGAGAGTTGGAGGCAGTGTTTGATAAGCTCGCTTACCTCTCCGGGGATACTCGGGTCGAGGGACTCCGGAGGGAGAAACTCCGCCTTCTTCACCTTTTCGAGAATCCCGATCTCCGTGGTTTCCAGGAAGGGGTTGCGGAGGGTGAAGATCTCGTAGAGGAGAATGCCGTAGGCGAAGATGTCCGAACGGTGGTCAACCTCGGCCTCTCCCCGGGCCTGTTCGGGGGACATGTAGATGAACTTGCCCTTCAGGCCCCCTGCCTGAGTCTGGTGAATCTTGTTCTTCGCCTTGGAGATCCCGAAGTCGGTGAGCTTGACCTCACCGTTGAAGGAGATAAGGATGTTCTGAGGCGTCACATCCCTATGGACAATGTTCAAAGGGTTTCCCGAGTTGTCGTTCTTCTTATGGGCGTAGTCCAGCGCCTCGCTTACCTTGAGGGCGATGTGAAGGGCTACATCCAGAGGCATCTTCCTCTTCTCTTTGCGAAGCTTCCTCAGGATGGCTCCCAGATCCTTCCCGGGGACGTACTCCATGGCGATGATGTACTCTCTGTCCATCTTCCCGAGATCGAAGATCTGGACGATGTTGGGGTGGGAGAGGGAGGCGGCGATTCGGGCCTCATCGGTGAACATGGCGATGAACTCTTCGTCGTTGGCGAACTGCGGGAGGATCTTCTTGATGGTGACGATCTTCTCAAAACCTCCGGGACCCCTTTGCCGGGCCTTGTAGATCTCCGCCATGCCTCCGGTGGCGATCTTCTCAAGGAGTTCGTACCTCCCTTCCGCCTTCACCTCTCTCTCAAGGGGCTTGGGTGGCTCTTGAAAGGAGGGGGCGTGAAACGGGAGGGGCTCCACCTTTTGAGGAGGGGGAGTCACGGGGAGTTCCTGGGCGGGAGCAGGAGCAGGAGGGGGGGGAGCCACGGGTGGTTCCTGGACAGGAGCAGGAGGAGGTTGGGGCGAAACCGGTTTTGGAGAGGAGACCGGAGCGGCCTTACCCTCGTGAACGGCCTTGGAAGGGACGCTCTCTCCGGCGGTCGGTTTTCGCCGAAGGTCGACCAGGGTCTTATGGATCAACTCGTCTATGTCGTCGTATTCGATGTTCCTTCTCTTCTTCTCCGGGGCCGGGGCGACCGGCGGAGGAGGAACGGGGGATGCCTGTCTTGGGGGCTCCGCGGCGATCTTGGGGGGCATGGGCTCCGTGTGGGAGACCGGGCGAGGAGCCGGGGGTTCCGCCTGGGCGATCGTAGGGCGGGGAGGGGCCGGAGAGGGGGCCGGGGATGCCACTGGGGTCGGGTGGTGCGAAGGGGCGGGTTGTTCGTCCAGTAGAGAATCCGGAAGGTCTTTGTTGATCTCGTCCAAGATGTCGCCGAAGAGGGAGTCCACGGAGAGAAGCTCCTCCCTCTTTGCCCGAGGTGTCGCAGGGGGAGGGGCGCTTACAACCGGAGGTGAGGGGGGCTCGGTGACCGGAGGGGGAGGGGCACTCACAACCGGAGGTGATGGGGGTTCGGCGACTGGAGCCACCCGGGTCATGTCTCCCTCTTCGGGAGCCTTGAACCCGGCGACCAACTCCAGTGCCTTCCAGACCTCTTCCAGAGGGAAGGGCTTCTCCAGGAAGGCGGAGGCCTTGCAGTCGTGGACGGCCTTGTGGCGAATGGCCTGTCCCTTGTAGATACCCGATACGACGATGATGGGAAGATCGGGAAGCTGGGCTCGGATCCTCGTTGTCAGTTTCAGCCCGTCGATCTTGGGAATAACGATTTCGCAGATGACCGCGTGAAAATTCTCCCGCAGCCTGTCTAGCGCGTCAAGACCGTCGGCAGCCGTTTCCACCACGATATCGAAGGAACTCAGAAAGTGGGTAAGATTCTTCACGAAACGGGCATCGGTGTCGACGATCAAAATCTTTTTCCGGTCGTTTTCCACTATCCTACCTCATCAAAGGGGATTTCGATTAAAAGGAGCTCAGCAAGACCTTACCGACCATTCTAATCAAATTCAAATCCTTTGTCAAAAGGAAAAGGAACCCCCTATTCTCTCTCCGGGGGCAGGGAGGAGAGGGCTTTCGCCAAGGCTTCCTTGATCAAAGAGGGATCAGGGGAGGGGATGATCCCCGATGAGAGAAGGCTCTTCCAGGAGAGTCGGGCTCTTTGGATGTCTTCCAGGGTCTCCCTACGGACCTCCGCGGCGGTGATGATCCTCGTGGCGACCCCATCCCGACGGGCCTGCTCCGCCACGGCGACCGCCTCTTCGGCGTAGAGCTCGGTCTCGTCCATGGTGGGGAGAATCCTCTCGGGGGTTAAGCCCTTGAGGAGGGCGAAATCCGCTAAAGCCTGCGAAGCGGCCAGGGCCATGGAGTCCGTGATCTTGGAAGCTCCGCTCAGGAGAGTCCCTTTCAGGATTCCCGGGAAGCCCAGGGAGTTGTTGACTTGGTTGGGAAAGTCTCCGCGCCCGGTGGCCACGATGAAGGCTCCCGCCTCTTTCGCCTCATGGGGGTAGATCTCCGGTACGGGGTTGGCGCAAGCGAAGACGATCGAACGGGGCGCCATGAGGCGTATCCACTCCCCTCTGATGGTTCCAGGCCCGGGTTTGCTAAGGGCGATCAAGGCGTCGGCGTTCTTGAAGGCCTCTTCGGGTGTGGAGATCCCCTTGGGGTTCGTTCTCTTACAGAGCTCCCAGACCGATTCCAGCCTCGGGTCTTTTCTAAACTCCTCCCTCCCCTTGTGGAGGGAGCCGAAGGCGTCGAAGAGGATCATCCTTTCAGGGTTTCCCCCGGCCTGGATGATCAGCCTGGCGATGGAGGTGTTGGCCGCTCCGGCTCCGAAGAAGACCAGGGAGACATCGGAAATCTTCTTCTCCGCTAGGCGCAGGGCGTTGATGAGAGCGGCGACGGTGACGCTCCCGGTCCCTTGGGCGTCGTCGTGCCAAACGGGGATGGGGCACTCCTTCCGCAAAACCTCCAGCACCCTGTAACAGTTCGGTTGGGAGATGTCCTCCAGGTTGACGGCCCCGAAGGAGGGGGCGGCCATCCGGACGAAATCGATGATCTTGTCGGCGTCGGGTTCCCCGAGAGCGTTGCGGCTGTTGATGCAGAGGGGGACCCCGTCGACCCCTCCCAGGTATTTCATCAGGAAAACCTTCCCCTCCATGACCCCCAGGCCGCCGGGGGGGGTGCAGTCTCCGTCTCCCAAGACCCGGGTCGAGTCGGAGACCACAGCGACCAGGTTCCCACGGCCAGAAAGCTCGTAGGAAAGGGCGTTGTCGTCGCGGATCGAAGTGGAGACCGCCGAGACGCCGGGGGTATACCAGAGGCTGAACCAGTTGAACCCGTAGAGGGGGACCTTCGGGAGGACCGTGAGCTTCCCCCGGTAGAAGCGGTGTAGGCTCAGGGAGAGCTCCTTGAGAAAGAGGGTCTTGGCGGCGGCCCTTCGGGCGGGAGAGAGCTCCTTGGGAAAGAGGCTCTCGAGATCGTCCAGGGTCAGGGAGGAATTCTTCATGGTCACCTCGTCGGCGGAATGGGCCGGAGACCTTATATACAAGGTATGGAGCAAAAAGTCAAAGCCTCTCCTGGAGCCTCTGTTGTCACAGGATTTAAAATCTAGTAAGATCATAAGATATACTCCGAGGAGGTAGTGATGAAAGAGTTCATGACCGAGAACATCCGAAACGTGGCTCTCATTGGCCACGGGAACTCCGGGAAGACCTCTCTGGCGTCGGCCTTTCTCTTCGATGCCGGAGCCGTCAACCGGTTAACCAAGGTAGAACAGGGAAACACGATCACCGATTACGATTCCGAAGAGATCGAAAGAAAGATCACGATCTTTACCGCCCTTGCCAACTTGGAGTGGAATAACCATAAAATCAACCTCTTGGACACCCCAGGTTATGGAAACTTCCTTTGGGACACCAAGGCCGCCCTCAGGGTCTCCGAGGGAGCCATCGTCATGGTGGACGCCACCGCCGGAGTCGAGGTTCAGACCGAAAAAGGCTGGAGCTTCGCCGCTGAGTATGGGGTCTCCCGGATGATCGCCATCAACAAGATCGACAGGGAAAGGGCCTCTTTCGCCAACACCATGGAGAGCATCCACGACTTCTTCGGCCGTAGCGCCGTTCCCGTCCAGATTCCTATCGGCCAGGAAGCCTCCTTCAAAGGTGTTGTCGACCTGATCAAGGGGAAAGCCTACCTCTTCGCCGCCGATGAGAGCGGGAAAATGACCGAGGCGGAGATTCCCGCCGACCTGAAGGGCGAGTACGACGAAGCCCGTCAGGCTCTCGTCGAGATGGTCGCCGAGCAAGACGAAAGCATCATGAACAAGTACCTGGAAGAGGGAGACCTCTCCGGTGAAGATATTATGACCGCCTTGAAGAAGGGTGTGACTTCCGGTGAGCTCGCGCCGGTCTTCATCCTCTCCGCGGCAAAGAACATGGGTGTTCAGCCCCTTCTGGACGCCATGGTCTCTCTGATCCCCTCCCCGGCGCAGAAGGGGAGTCTCTCCGCTACACTGGGAGGAAAAGAGGCCCCCGTGAAGGTCGACGCGAAAGAGCCCTTCTCGGGAATCGTCTTCAAGACCCTCTCGGATCCTTACGCAGGGCGGATCAACCTTCTGAAGATCGTCTCCGGCGTTTTGGCCGTCGACGCCACCGTGGCCAACACCTCCCGGGAGATCGAGGAGAAGATCACCTCCCTCGCCTTCCCCATGGGCAAACAGCTCAATGCCGTTGAAAAGGCCTATGCAGGCGATATCATCGCGACTTCCAAGCTCAAGGAGACTCTGACCGGAGAGACCCTTGCCGCGAAGGAACGGCAGGTTATCCTCGACCCGATCGTCTTCCCCGCCTCCTCCATCAGCTTCGCCCTCGAACCTAAGACGCGGCAGGACGAGGACAAGCTCTCCACGGCTCTGGTGAGAATCACAGAAGAGGATCCGACGGTGAAGTTCAAGAGGGATCCTCAGACGAAGGAGTTGATCATCTCCGGGAACGGACAGCTCCATATCGAGATTCTCGTTGCCAGGTTGAAGAAAAAATTCAACGTTGATGTGATCCTGAAGCCCCCGAAGATCGCCTACCTTGAAACGATCAAGGGGAAGGCCGATGTTGAGCACAAGCATAAGAAACAGACCGGTGGACGTGGCCAGTACGGTCATGTCAAGATCCGTTTGGAGCCTCTTCCCAGGGGAGGGGACTTCGAGTTTTCCAACGACATCTTCGGAGGCGCCATTCCGAAGAACTATGTTCCCTCGGTGGAGAAGGGGATTCAGGATGCCCGGCTCAAGGGCGTTCTGGCCGGTTACCCCACTGTAGACTTCAAGGTGAGCCTCTACGATGGCTCTTACCACGAGGTGGATTCTTCGGATATGGCCTTCAAGATCGCCGCTTCCCGCGCCTTCAAGAAGGGGGCTAAAGAGGCCAAGCCCACTCTGCTGGAGCCTATCGCCAACGTTGAGATTTACGCTCCCGAAGAACTTCTCGGGGATATCATGGGCAACCTCAACGGCCGCCGGGGGAAACCCTTGGGGACCGACAAGAAGGGGAAGATCAGCATTATTAAGGCTCAGGTTCCCCTGGTGGAGATGCTCGACTTCGAACCTACCCTCACCTCCATCACCGGAGGCAGGGGTTCCTATACCATGGAGTTTTCCCATTACGAAGAGGTTCCAGGAATGCTCCAGCCTAAAGTCATTGAGGCGGCCGCCAAAGAGGGCCGTACCCAGGAGGAAGAGGAGGATTGACGCTGATTTCCAAGAGGGGACGTCGCCCTTTAGGGGGAGCGTCCCCTCTCCTCCCCTCCGCCCTCCGTCTTTCCCTGGGCATTTTTTCTCTTCTTTTTCCCTCGTTTCTCGGCGCCTACGTAGGACCGGGGGCGGGGTTCGCCTTTCTCGGCTCCTTCTTCCTCGTTTTCCTCGCCTTCTTCTTCGCCCTCTTCAACCTGATAACCCTGCCCTTTCGAGCTTTGGTGCGGAGGGTAAGGCGCCTCAGGAGGCGAAGCAAAAGCCGGTTCCGTCGGGTGATTCTCTTGGGGTTCGATGGAATGGACTACACTCTGACCGAAGGGATGATGGACCGAGGGGAGCTCCCCAATTTCGATAGGCTCCGGAAGGAGGGTTCTTTTTGTCCCTTGAGAAGTACCGACCCTCCACTCTCCCCGGTCGCCTGGTCGACCTTCGCCACCGGGGTGAACCCCGGGAAGCACAACATCTTCGATTTTCTCTCCCGGGATCCGAAAAACTACCTTCCCCTCCTCTCCTGCTCTTCTGTCCACCCTGGGAAGAGTTATCGGTGGGGGCGTTGGCTGGTTCCCCTCTCGAAGGCCAGGATCTCTCTTCTACGCAAGAGCCGTTCTTACTGGTCTCTCCTGGGGCAAGAGGGGATTCCTTCCCTGGTGCTTCGGGTTCCGATCACCTTCCCCCCCGAGAAGTTTAAAGGGATACAGTTGGCCGGGCTGGGAACGCCGGACCTCCGGGGAACCCAGGGGAGTTCGACCCTCTTCTCGACCTCTCTCTCCGACGCCTCTCTTCTGGCGGACAACAGGGTCTGCCTCCTGGAGAGGGAGGGGGAGATTCTGAAGGGGGAGATCGAAGGCCCTCCCCATCCCTTTCTCGACGGCTCTCCTCTCATGAGGGTCCCCTTCACCCTCCGGCTTCTCCCGGACGGGGGGGCTGAACTGAAGGTTCAGAGGGAACGGGTGGTTCTCAGGGTCAACGCTTTCTCCCCTTGGGTACGGATCGCCTTCTCCGCGGGGCCCTTGAAAGTCTGGGGGCTGAGCCGCTGGGTCCTCCGTCGGACAGAGCCGGACGTGGAGGTCTACCTGGCTCCCCTTCAGATCGACCCTGAGGAGCCCTCTATGCCGATCTCCTACCCAGGGACCTTCGCCCCCTATCTGGCCAAGAGGTTCGGTTCCTTCGCGACTCTGGGTATGGCGGAGGACACATGGGCCTTGAACGAGGCGATTCTGGACGACCGGCTCTTCCTGGACCAGGTCTATGACGCTCAGGTCGAGAGGGAGAGGGCCTTCTGGGATGGATGGGAAAAGCAGAGGGAGGGAGTTCTCACCGCGGTCTTCGAGGCTACCGATCGGATCCAGCACATGTTTTGGCGCTACACCGACTCCAGCTCTCCGGCCCCCAGGGACACGGACTCTCCCGCCTCGACCGACGCGATTCCCGAGGTCTACCGAAGAATGGACTGTTTCCTCGGGGAGGTCCTGAGCCGCAAGAAGAGCGATGAGGCGGTTCTCGTGGTCTCCGACCACGGGTTCAACCTCTTTCGCAGGGGGTTTCACCTCAACTCATGGCTCAAGAGGGAGGGGTACCTGGTGCTTCAGGAGGGCTTCACCGAGAGCGGGAAGTGGTTCGCCAACGTCGATTGGTCCAAGACCAAGGCCTACGGGACAGGGTTGAGCGGCCTCTTCCTCAACAGGAAAGGGCGGGAGAGGGACGGTTTCCTCACCCGGCAGGAGGCGGAGGCTCTCCAACGGGAGATTCAAGAGAAGTTGACCGAGGTGAAGGATGGGGACGAGAGGGTCTTCGACGCGGTCTTCCGCCGGGAAGAGATCTACGAAGGCCCCTATGTGGAGAACGCCCCGGATATCGTCTTGGGCTATAGGCCCGGTTTCAGGGTCTCTTGGGAATCCGCCGTCGGTTTTGTGGATGACCGGCTTCTCTCGGATAACACCCGAAGGTGGAGCGGCGACCACTCCTTCACCGCCGCCAAGGTTCCGGGAATCTTCTTCTCCGACCGGAAGGTCGGCGTCACGGACCCCGGGCTGATCGACATCGCCCCGACCCTTCTCTCCCTCTTCGGCGTCCCCAAGCCCTCCTTCCTGGAGGGGCGGGATTTGGAGGTGAAAGGGTGAACCGTCGACAGTTTCTCAAGACCGGAGGTGTTCTGGCCGCTTCGACCCTCCTGGCTTCGCCGCAGTTGATCTCCCGGAGCCACTCCGCCAGGAAACTGCTGGTCCTGGGCTTCGATGGAATGGACCCCAGAATCGTCCGCCTCCTGGTCGAGCAGGGCCGTCTCCCCGCCTTCAGGCGTCTCATGGAACGCGGAACGCTTCAGAGTATGTTCTCCACCGACCCTCCCGCGAGCCCCGTGGCTTGGGCCTCCTTCATCACCGGCCTCGACCCGGCGGGCCACGGTATCTTCGACTTTGTTCACCGAGATCCGGAGAACTACCTTCCCCACTTCGCCATCAGCGAGGCCGAGGCGCCCCGTCGGTTCCTTAAGCTCGGCTCCTGGAAGCTTCCCATGGAGAAGGGAGGAATCCGTCTGTGCCGTGAGGGCAAGCCCTTTTGGAATCTTCTGGAAGAGGCCGGACAGGACTGTACGATCTTCAAGATTCCCTCCAACTATCCCCCTTCGCCCATGGAGAGGGGGAGGAGCATCGCCGGGATGGGAACCCCCGACATCACCGGCGATTCCTATGGGGTTTACACGATCTTCACCACCGACGAGGGCGAGGCTTCCCGTTCTTTCTCGGCCGCCAAGGCTCTCTTCCTGATCTTCGACCCCCAAGGGGCGGCGGAGAGTGAGATCGTCGGTCCCCCCCATCCGCTCAAAGAGGAGGAGACCCTCTCCCTTCCCCTCAAGGTCTACTGGGATAAACGCCACCGAACCGCCCGGCTGGACGTTGCCGGAAGAGAGATTCTCTTGGCCGAAGGCGGTGTCTCCCCCTGGATCCCCCTTAAGTTCCCTCTGATGCCTTTCAAGGAGTTGCCGGCTATGGTCCGCTTTCAGCTCCTTGAGGCGGGGGAGCGTTTCCGCCTCTACCTCTCCCCCCTCTCTCTAGACCCCGCCGATCCGGCCCAGCCTATCTGCGAGCCTTCGGACTACGGCAAGGAGCTGGTCCATCGCTATGGGCGGTTCCATACCCTCGGCCTTCCCGCGGATACGAAAGCTTTCAGCGATGGGACCTTCGATGTCCAGGACTTTCTCTCCCACAGCGAAACCATTCTCCACGAGAGCGAGAGGATCTTCGCCGGAGAGCTGGAGAGGTTCTCTTCCCTTTCTCGGGGAGGGATGCTCTTCTTCTACTTCTCCTCCGTCGATCAGGGAAGTCACATGTTCTGGTCCCTCCGGGACGAGGGTCACCCCCTTCACAAACCGGAAGAACGAAAGCGGTACGGCGACCCCGTGGAGAATCTCTACCTCCGGTTCGACAGGATTCTCGATCGGGCGATGAAGGGCCTTCCCAAGGGAGCCGATCTGATCGTCCTCTCCGATCACGGCTTCACGACCTTCCGCAGGAAGGTGAACATCAACACCCTCCTTCAAAGGGACGGTTTTCTGAAACTGAAGAGTGGGTACGATCTCCCGGTCTCCCTCTACGAGGGGGCCCTCTGGGGCGAGACCCAAGCCTACGCCCTCGGCCTCAACGGTCTCTACCTGAACCTGAAGGGGCGGGAGGGGGAGGGTGCCGTCGACCCTTCGGAGCGTTCTCGGAAGGTTCAGGAGTTGAAAACGTGGCTTCTCTCGCTGAAAGATCCCGGGAACGGCGCCGCTCTGGTGACCAAGGTGACGGTTCCGGAGAGGGAGTTTTCGGGACCCTGGATGAAGAGGGGGCCGGATATCGTCGTGGGTTTCAACGACACCTACCGCATTGACAACGATTCGGCGTTGGGAACCCTTACCCCCGAAGGGGTCAAGGAGAACAGGGACCGCTGGTCCGGAGACCACTGTGTGGACTCCCGTGTCGTCCCCGCCCTTTTGATGACAAGCTTTCCATGCAAGACAAACAGGGCGCCGGTCATCTGGGACCTGGCGCCGACGATCTTGAAGCTCTTCTCCCTGACTCCTCCGTCGGAGATGCGGGGGAAGAGTCTGATTGAAGCGAGGTGATAGTATGCTTTTCGGTAAGAAACTGGCTTTGAGAAAAGAGATCTTCGAGAAGGCCGAGGCCCTTCGGGAAGTGAAGGGGTACAGTTCTCTGGAAGAGTTGGTGGAACACCTGATCGACAAAGAGTTCGAACTGATCCGCGAAGGCGGTGACGAGAAGACCATCGAGAAGCTGAAGGGCTTGGGCTACATCTCCTGACATGTTCTTGAGACTCTTCGCGGGACTCTACAAGGCGGCCGACCTCTTCTTCGCCCTCATCGCCCCCCTTCCCCCCTGGGTCGGTGTCACCCTTTTCAGCCTCTTGACAGCCCTGTTGGTCCTGGGGGTGACAAGAACCGTCTCCTCGGCGAAGGCAATCAGGGAGAGAAAGAACAGGATCAAGGCGGAGATTCTCGCGATTCGCCTCTACGGCGAATTCCCTTCCGTTGTCGCCCTCTCTTTCCTGCGCAGTCTCGGTCATACGGCGGTCTACTTCTTCCTCAACCTCCGCCCTCTGGTCTTCCTTTTCCCCCTCCTCTTCCTCTTCTTCCTGCCCGCCGAGAGCCGTTACGGGAGGAGGGCTCTGGAAGTGGGCGAACGCACTGTGCTGAAGATCAAGCTTCAACCCGGTGTGGACTGGGACAAACTCCAGGTGGTCCTTCCCGAGGGGGGAGGGCTTCGTCAGACGATCCCCCCGGTATTCATCCCGGCCCTTGACGAAGTGGATCAGGAGGTCGAAATCCTGAAGGCTCCCATGGAGGGCGCCATTTCGTTGAGAATCGGCGGTGGTGTCTACCGGAAGGGCCTTCTCGTCTCGACCCCCTTTGGATCCTATGTGGAAACCCGTTTCTGGAACCTTGCCCCCTCCTACTGGACTGATCCGGGGGAAGGGGCTCCAAGAGGGGATTCCCTGGTCAAGAGCGTCTCTCTCGACTACCCCTCTCACCGGATCTCCTTTCTGGGCTGGCGGGTCTCCTGGCTCCTGCTCTACCTCGTGGAGACTTTCCTCCTCGCCTGGTTTCTTAGAAAACCTTTCGGCGTCGAGTTCTAAGGGCTTCCTCCCTTGTCAGGTCGGGGAGAAGTAGGCTAAAATAGGGGAACCCCCACCCTGACAGAAGAAGTGCGCCCTTCTTCTCTCTGTGGAGAGGGGCAAAACGACCGGGAAGAATGGTAAAGACTGGATTTCTCTTTCTTGTGTTTCTCCTTCTGAGCGCGTTCTTTTCCGCCTCAGAGACCGCTCTTACGACACTCAACAGGGACAGGCTTCTCTTCCTCTCCAGGAAGGGGTCCAAGAGGGCCAAGAACCTGGCCGCCTTCGTCGCCCACCCAGGGGATTTCCTGGCCACCATACTGATCGGGAACACCCTGGTGAACGCCGCTCTCGCCGCTTTGGCGACGATTCTCACCGATACCCTCCTGGGCGACCTGAAGGGTTCCCTCGCCCTCTCGACGCTCTCGGTCACACTGGTCATCCTGATCTTTGGGGAGGTCACACCGAAGACCGTCGCCGCCCTCAACGGCGAGAGAATCTCTTTCCTCTTCTTCCCACTCCTGAGGTTCTGCCACATCCTCTTTCGGCCGCTGGGAAGACTCTTGACAAGTTTTTCCAACTTTTTCCTCCGCAGGACCAAGGGGGGGACGAAGGTGGAACCGCCGAAGCTCAACGAAGATCTTCTCACCTACCTTGTAGAGAGCAAGAAGGTGGAGCTCGAATCCGAAGAGAAGGAGAGGCTTTACCTGAGGTTTTTCTCTTTCTCCCGCAAGAGGGTTAAAGAGGCGATGGTCCAGCGTACCAGGACCATCACTCTCCCCCTGGACTGCAAGAGGGACGAGGTTCTGGAGGTCATGAGGCGTCATGGGTTCTCCCGCTACCCGGTTTACCGGAGAGACCCCGACGATATCGTGGGCATTCTTCTCACCCGTCACTACCTCCAAGCCTCTCTGGAGGGGGGAGTCGAGAGTCTGGAAGGCTATGTTCACAAACCTCTCTTCCTCCCGGAGTCCACGCTTCTTCCCCACGCCCTGGAGAGGATCAGGACCGAGAGAAGCCATCTGGCCGTCGTTGTCGACGAATTCGGCAGTTTCGAGGGGATCGTCACCCTCGAGGATATTCTTGAGGAGCTCACAGGGGAGATCAGCGACGAAAAGGATCCGGGGATGCGGCCTCTCCTGAGGAAGGAGAAGAAGCGGTGGGTTCTTCCAGGGGATTTCGGCACCGCGGCCTTCTACTTGGAGGTGGCCGGACGGGCTCCCGAGGAGGAGAGCGAGGATTTCGTCACCCTCGCGGGGTTCCTCCTGGACCGTTTGGGCCACATACCGGAAGTCGGCGAAGAGGTTCGGGAAAAGGGCTTCCGCTTCTCGGTGCTGGAGATGGAGAGGCAGACGATCAAGTCAATTCTAGTGGAGATGGACAATGAAGATTCTTGCGACCAATAAAAAGGCTTACGGGGAGTACGAGATCCTCGAATCCCTCGAGGCGGGCATCGTCTTGACAGGACCGGAGGTGAAGTCCTCCCGGCGGGGAAGCTTCAACCTGAAGGACAGTTTCTGCAGGTTCAAGGCGGGAGAGGCCTTCCTGGTCAATTCGTATATCGCCCCTTACGTGCAGGCCTCATACAACAACCTTGACCCCTCCAGGGATAGGAAGTTGCTCCTGAACCGACGGGAGATTCTCCGTTGGTTCTCCAAGGTGAAGGAGAAGGGGCTGACCGTTATTCCCCTCAAGGTTTACCTCAACCCCAAGGGCCTCGTGAAGGTTGAGATCGCGCTGGCCAAAGGGAAGAGGGTTCACGAGAAGAAGGATAAGATCAAGGAGAAGGTTGAGCGCCGTGAGACCGATCGCTTCCTGAAGAGGGGCGGCCGGGAGTAGAATGCTTCTCCTTCGCCTGAAACGGTTCCTGTTGAAGAGGCTCTTGGCCCTTCCAGAGCCGAACGGGCGAAGAACCGGGCGGCTGGGGGAACTCTTCGCCCTCATGACGCTTAGGCTTGAGGGGTACCGCATCCTGGAAACAAACCGGCATCTCTCCTTTGCCGAGGCGGACATCGTTGCCGAAAGGAACGGGGAGATCGTGGTCGTGGAGGTGAAGGTTCGTCGAGGAGGGGTCTACGGCGATGCCAGGGACTCTCTCTCGGCCAAGAAGATCGAGCGGCTGAGGAAACTGGCCCTCTTCTGGAGTGAAGGAGAACAGAGGAACGCCCGCCCTCTCCTCTTCGCGATCGATGTGAAGGGATCGAAAGTGTGTTATAGTATTTTGGAGGTCTTGGAATATGGCTGAGTCCGGAAAACCGCTGGAAGCGTTGTTTGCCCGTTCCCAAGACTTCAACGATCTGGACTTTCGGCTTCTCCTCGAACAGCTTCTCAAGAGGGGGGGGAAAGAGATCGAGGACGGCATAGCCCTCTCCTTGGTGAACGGCTCCCTCTCCCTGCGGATACGGATGAACCTGATTCGTGTCACCGGCTATGTTCAGAGGAGCCTCTTCCTGGTGAACCTGAAGAGGGTCCTGGAGAACGAGAACAACCCCTCTCTGGTCAAGGAGTCCATCCTGGCCGTCTCCAAATACAACGACCGTAGGGCCCTGAACATTCTGAGCAGCGCCCTCTCCCGGATCAAGGACCCCTCCCTGGAGGGGATCATCAGGACCGAGATGGCCCGGATCAAGGACAACAACCCTCTGCTGGCCCTTATGCCCCGTTTCCTCGAGGGAAAGGCGAAGATGAAGAACTTCCGGACCACCGTGGAGATCTTGAAGAAGGTCTTGTCCCCTGCGGACTGTCGCACCTTCCTCCCCTTCCTCAAGGGGCAGGAACCGACTCTCGCGTACGGGGCCTTCGAGGTTCTCTGCTACCGGGGGGACGAGGGCCACTTCCCTTCTCTCCGGGCCTTCTATCAGGAGAAGGCCGGCCTCTTCATCGAAGGGCATCGGGAGGAGACGGAGCTCTTCTACGTGGCCTCCGGCGCATGGGAGAACTATGTGGAGCGTTTTCACAAGATCGCCTCCGAGATCCTGTCGGAGACCATCGATCTCTTCCAGCGTATCGAGGAGACCCGGATTCGGGAGCACCTTCTCGGGATCATCGCCGCCGAAGAGAAGGGGGTCCTCTTCCTTGGACAGGTTTACAAAGAGAGGGAAGAGCTCCGGGCGGTTTGCCGGGAGAAGCTCTCTTCCTCAGAGGAGGGGGCCGAGATCCTTCTCGCCTCTTATGGGGAAGACCCTAAACCGGAGACCACGGCGGCCCTCCTTAAGAGCGAAAAGGGGCGTAACCACTTCCTCGCCCTCTGGAACGAACTTCCCCTAGAGGAGAAAGAGAGGCTTCTCTCCCTCCTGAGAGAGGAGAGCTACGAAGATTTCCGTGAGAGGGTCTATGAGGCTCTCGTCGCTCCCAACGTGAACCTCCAGAAGCAGGCTCTCCAGACGGTCCTCTCCTTCCGGGACCTCGGAGCCGAGGCGACTCTTCTCGACCCCGCCAAGAGGGGGTGTTTCGGGACGCTGGAGAGGGAGTACATCAACCTTGTTTCCGAGCTCTTTCCCTCGAGGCTTATCAACCTTGCCGTGGAAGAGGCGGGACAGAGTGGAGAGTTCTCCGCCTCCCGGTTCAGGCTTATCTGGGAGAAGATCGCCCTCTTCGGTCAGTGGGAGCCACTGCTCCGGTGGGAGAACAGGGACAGCTTCCTGACCCTTACCGAGAAGGTGGCGAAGTTGGGTGCCCCCGATATCGGCGTTCCCTTCATTCAGGCCTACAGTAGGCTGAAAACCATCAGCCCCGCCACCTTTGCCATCCTTCAGAAGGGGTGGACCACTTTTCTCTCCCTGCGAAAGGAGGAGATCTCCGACGAGGAGAGGGCGGAGGTGCCTAAGGCCGAAGAGAACCTCGAGGCCTTGGGAAGGCTCCTCAACCCTCTGGAAGAACCGGTGAAGTCAGCCCTCTACATCCTCCAGAAGGAGACCCTTGACCCTGCGGCCCTCAGGGCCTTTTGGGAAACGAACCCTCTGGCCTTCGCCCTGCTCAGGGAGCGAATCTGTGAGAGGGTCAAGAACGCGCTTCTTTCAACAGACGCTCCGGAACAGACCCTCGCGGTCTTGGGGGTCATAGGCCTCTCCCCTCTCTTCTCCTCCTACTTCGCCAAGGAGATCGAAGAGTTGAGTCGTTCCGAGAAGTACCTTGTTAAGAGTGAGGCGGAACGCCTTCTTTCAAGGATGTCTAAGGAGAGGCTCATCCTGGTAGAGACCGAGGATCCGAAGCTTAAGTGGACCGTGGAGGCCCAGATTCGGGAACTCCTGCCGGACTTCAAGATCATCTCCAACCTGAACCAGGGGGAGCCCGCGCAGGTTTTGGCCGATCACGAGAATCTCCGCCGAGAGAGCGCCCTTCAAGGGGGACCCTGGGGGGTGACCGCGTTCCTGAAGGATCCCACCGAGCACGGGGAACTCCAGGGTGAAGGCTCTGTCCGTGCTTTCCTCCCCCCCTACAGTATGGCCAAGATCTTCTACCCCCTCTTTAAGGACCTTTTCCCATGGCGCAGATCCTAAAACTGCCTCCGGAGATCGCCGGCAAGATCGCGGCCGGGGAGGTGATCGAAAACCCCCTCTCCGTGGTGAAGGAGTTGGTGGAAAACTCCTTGGACGCCGGAGCGGAGAGGGTGGAGGTGCGCCTCGAAGAGGGGGGGCGACGGCTGATCGAGGTGAAGGACGATGGAGAGGGGATGGCTCCGGAAGAGCTCTCTTTGGCCGTCGAGCGTCACGCGACCTCCAAGATCAGGGAGGTGGAGGATTTGGAAACAGTGGCCACCCTGGGGTTCCGGGGAGAGGCCTTGGCGAGCGTTGCGGAGATCTCCCGGCTCTCCCTCCTCTCCACCAAGAGGGGAAACTCCTCCTGTTACGGGATAGAGGTGGAGGGGGGACACCTCTTGAAGGGGCCTGAGGAGCAGCCCTTCATGAGAGGGACCCGGCTTCGGGTGGAGGATCTCTTCTACAACCTTCCCGCCAGACGCCACTTCCTCCGGAGCATCGCCACCGAGGGCAGGAGCGTCAGCTCCTTTCTTCGCAGCATGGCCCTTGCCTACCCGACCGTGGGATTCTCCCTCCATTCGGATGGTCGGGAGGTCTTCTTCTACGAACCGGTGGAGGATCCGGGAAACCGCTTCTTCCAAGTTTATGGGAGGGAACCCTGGTACCGCTTCTTCCGTCCCCACCAAGACGAAAGGGGGAACTTGGGCCTGGAGGGGTTTTTCCTGAAGCCCGGCCTGGAAGAGGAGAGACGGCTTCCCCAGGTACTCTTCGTTAACCGAAGGCTGGTTCGTGAGAAGTGCTCGATACAGGCGGTCTACTCGGCCTATGAAACCTTCTTGAAAAAGGGGGTGAAACCCGGATATGTTCTCTTCCTCTCGGTTCCCCACTCCCAAGTGGAAGTGAACATCCACCCGACCAAGGCGGAGGTGAAATTTCGCGAGACCGACAGGATCTTCTCGTTCCTACGCTCCTCTCTCAGACTCTTCCTGGAGGGAAGGGCGGCGGAGGGAATCAGCCCTGAAGAGGCTTCGGCCGAAAGTTTCACCCCCTCTCTCTCTAAACCGCTCTCTTCCTCTGGTTCTGGGAGCCTTGGCTATCGGGAACCTTCCCCGCGGGAGGGAGAAGAGACGCGCTCCCCGAAGGGGCAGGGGCCTGAACCCTCCCTCTTTCCCTCACCGGGTCCACTCTTTCGGGTGATTGGTCAGTACCGGGAGAGCTACATCCTCATCGAGAAAGGGGGAGACCTGGTTGTGGTCGATCAGCACAACGCCGACGAGAGAGTCCGCTACGACAGACTCTCCAACGGCGAGGGGAGAAGCGAGAAGAGGAGCCCCCTCTTCCCCATCATCCTGGAGGTGGACGGTTGCGAGGACCGGGAGGAGAGGCTCGCCAAGTTGGAACCCTGGGGGTGGGAGGTGGAGGCTTGGGGGGAGAGGAGCGTCGTGGTCAAGGCTTTTCCCGTGGAGATGGACCCCGCAGGGGTGGGGGAGTTCCTCCGGGAGTACCTGGAGGGGGACGGTAAGGGAGAGGCGCCGAGGGAGGATCTGCTGAAAATGATGGCCTGCAAAGGGGCCATCAAGGTCAACCACCCCTTGACCCTTCAGGAGATGGAGAACCTTGTGGGGTCGCTCTTGGTGAGCTCCAACCCCCTCTTCTGTCCCCACGGCCGACCGATTCTCTTCACCCTTTCCGAAGAGGATGTCCGTCGTCCCCTCCAGAGGAAGTAACCCCTTGCAGAGAGGAGACCCTCTCCTCTAAGGCGAACCGCTTCCCCCGTCTCTCTCCTTCCTCCCCGGAGAGGTACTCGTCGCTTCTGCTCCAGAGGGAGAAGAACTCCCGGAAAGCCTGGAAAAACTCTTGATTCTTTAAAGCCGCGAGGAGAGCCTCGGAGCGTTGGGGGTCGACGGCGAGGGAGAGGAGGGAATCCGCCGGTTCTTCTCTCTCCACGACGGGGTAGGAGAGCAGGGGCGGTGTTGTCTCCAAGAGGGCCTTGAGGCGTATGCGGGGCTCCGGCAGGGAGATCCGATTGCGGTAGGCCTCGGTGTAGGGGTAGGGGATGAGGTAGGGGCTCGTGGGGAGGAGGTGAAACCGGGGGAACCTTGTGGAGAGCTCCCAGAGGAGAAAGAACTCCTGCCAGAACTCGTCCCATGTGGAGTCCCCGTCTAGGATGATCCAATAGTGGTAGTGGTCGACCCCTAGGTCCTCTGCCATCTCCCCTAACTCTTCGAAGAAGGCCTTGGGAACGGGTCTCTTTCCCAACCGCTCCTCTCTCCGAGGGAGAAAGGCGTCCGTGCCGATCCAAAAGAGGGGGGAACCGAGGAAAAAGACGGGGTCGCTCAGGGTTTCGAAGAGGTCCCGCCGCAGGGTCCCCCTCCCCGTCGAGAGGGCTCCCAAGGAGGTCTGGAGGCCGTGGACCCTGTATCCCTTCTTGGAAAGAGTCTTCAAGAGGGGAAGGGCGACTTTCGGGGAGGCGGGAAGGTCGTCGTCGTTGATGTTTACGGAGAGGGCCTGTCGGGTTGGGGAGATCTTCCGGAGCTCCAGCTCGTTCCGGTGGTCTTCGAGGAGGCGTTCTAAGGCCTCCGGGGAGGTGGAGCGGATTCTTCGGCCGTGAACATGGGAACAGAAACGGCAGCGGCCGATACACCCACGGGAGAGGTTCAGCTCCAGACCCAGCGCGAGGGCCCGATCGTCGAGAAGGGAAAAATCCAGGGGAGCGTCCAGATTCTCGGCAAGGTTGACCTTGTCCAAGGAGGCCAGGAGAAAGAGCCCCTTATCACGGAAGAGGAGCCCCTCCCAGGATAAGCTTCTCTCCAGGAGCGCTTCCGCGCTCAGGGTCCGCCATCGGACCATCTCCTTCAGGAGGGGGCCGATCCGCCCCTCCCCTTCGCCCCGGTAGAGAAAGTTGAGCTGGGGAAGGTGGACGGCTGTGGCCAGGGGAGCCAGGGAGGGGAGGGGACCTCCCGCACCGAGGAGCCCCGGGTAGCTTGCCCGGATACTCTTGAGCCGTGGAAGGATGGAGGGAAGGAAGTCATCGTAGAGGGTAAACCCCCAGACTTCGGCCTCAGGAGGGCGGGGAAGGGCTCCTTCCAAGGGGAGTAGGGAGAGAGAGCTTTCGAGCCCCTCCCTCCGGCACTCACCGGCCAGGATCAGAGGCGCTGGAGGAACGGGAAGGCTCTCCCAACGGGTATCTTGGGGGGAGTAAAAGGTGGAAAAGTGGGTGGAGGGAGAGGAGAGAGGGGGGGGAGAGGAGGGAACCTCCTTGACCGGAAGCTCTTCCCAGAGGAAGGGGGTCTCCGGTGTCGGGAGGGAGAGGAAGTCCCGTCCCCGAATCCTGAGGCGGGAGGGGGTCCCATCCCCTCCGATGAGCCCGCCGGCGAACTCTCCCTTCCGTCGAAGGGAGAGGATATCCATGAGCAGATCTTCGCACCGTTTTTGGGTGATTTCGCCGAAGAAGAGCCAGTGGCCCTTCCAGAGAAGAGAATCCGCGGGGGGTGTCAAAGGCGAAACCTGATGGTCACCGGACCGTCGCCGGTTCCCTTGAGGGTCTTCAGGTAAGCGGAGATGACGTTTCTCAGAGCGTTTCCGGTAAAACCGTTCAGACTCAGCCTCTGGTTGCCGACCTGAACTGAGATCTCCTGGGACGAGTCGTTGACGCACTCCTTCGGTGAGGCCTTCCCGGCGACAATCTCTCGGGCCAGGGCGCGGCAACTCTTCTTTCCGCAACCCCCGCAATCGAAGCCGGGGAGGAGAAAACCAGAGGTTAAGAGACGGGCCGTCAATTCGGGAATCTCCTGTGGCCCGAAGAGGGTGACTCCGGGGATTTCCATGGGGGAGAGGGAGAAACAGGCCAGCTCAAGGCCAGTGGATAGCTCTTCCCACTCTTGAGGGCTGCGGAGGCAAAGGATTCTCGGAAGCCGGAAAACCTCTTTGAACCCCTCTAGGAGGAGGAGATCGCCCTCCACCTCCTCAGGGTAGGTGGGTAGAGGGAGGAGCTTGTGGGTGAGGAGAGCCGAGCCCTCACGAAAGAGTCCCTCCACAGTGGAGGCGTGGGGGAAGAGGCGCATGGTGTCTTCCATCCCTGAAGGAAGGGGCTCTTGGCTGTGCTTGATCACGTGGGGCCGAAGGTGGGGCGAATCCCTGTGAAGGGTCTCCAGAATGCCCTCTAGAAGAAGGGTTTTCCCGCTCTTCTTGTAACCCACGACGGCGACGGCCGGGAAGGGGATCATCTTTCACCTCCGAAAATAAGGAAACCTCACGCCGGAGAGGCCTCACCGGCGCTTCGGTCGATAGAGAAGATCGTCGAGACTCCAGGCTCTTTCATGGTGATTCCGAAGACCGCGTCGGCGACCTCCATGGTCTTGGGGTGGTGGGTGATCAGGATGAACTGGGTGGAGAGCTCGTAAGTCTTGAGCAGCTTCTTCAGGCTTTCGACGTTGATTTCGTCCAGAGGGGCGTCGATCTCGTCGAGGACGCAGATAGGGGCCGGCTTTAACCTGAACATGGCGAAAAGGAAGGCCAGAGAGGCTAAGGCCTTCTCCCCTCCTGAAAGGAGTTGAAGGTTTTGGAGCCTCTTGCCGGGGAGCCTGACGTTGAGCTCCACTCCCGTGTTGAGGAGGTCTTCCGGGTCCAGGAGGGTGACCTCCGCGCTGCCTCCGGGGAAGAGGATGGCGAAGACCTCTCTGAACCCTTGGTTGACGGCTTCGACGGTCTCGGAAAACCGTTTCTTACTCTCTTGGTCGATCTTTTCGATGATCTGTTGCGTGTTCAGGATGGATTCTTCTACATCGACCTTCTGCTTCGTGTAGAAATCCGTTTTTTCACGGAACTTGGTCAACTCGCTCTCGGATTCGAAGCGGACGTCCGCGAAGAGGTCGAGCTCTTCCTTGAGCTCTTCACACTGTTTCGTCAGGTCTCCTTCGTCGCCGGTGCAGGGGTTGCGCAGAAGCTCCTCCCTGTTCAGCGTCAACTCGTTCCAAAGGTTCTCTTCCAAGTTGATGAGATCACGTTCCAGGGCCGCTTTCTCTACCTCTTTCTCCCCTTGGGAGGCGGTGAGCTGAGAGATCTTACGGGCGAAACTCTTGACGCTCTTCTCACGGTCGTCCATGAGGGCCTTTAACTCTCCCTCCCGACCGAGAACCTCAACGAGCTTGGCCTCCTCTGCTTTCAAGAGGGTCAGGGCCTCTCCTTTCTCCCGCTCCTTCTCTTCCTTCTCCCCCTTCAGCCTCTCCCGTTCCCTTTCCAGGTCCAGAGCCTCTCTCTTCCATTGGCTCTGGTGGGCTTCTTCGGTTTTTTTCCTCTCCTTGAGCCCTTCGGCCTCCTTCTCGAGGGAGATCAGCTCCTTCTCGCTCTTGGTGATCCCCTCTCTTCGCAGGTCCACCTCTTTGAGCCTCTCTTGGCGGGCTTTCTTCGCGTTCTCCCATCGGCTTTCGCTCTCCCTCTTCCGGGCCAAGAGCCTCTCCTCTTCGAAGGACAACTTCTCGATTTTCTCTTCCAGGGCCAGAATCTGGCCCTCCAAGGCGGCCTCCTCCTGTTCGGCGGCGAGAATCTCCTTGTTGACAACCCGGAGCCGTTCCTCCATCCCTTCCGTCTTCACGGCCAGGAGCTTCTTCTCTTGAGCGATCTTCTCTCCCCTCTTCTCTTCCTCTCTCTGACGCTGTTCCCAGAGGGCGACATCGTTAAAGGCTTCGCTCTTCTGCTTCCTCAAGGCTTCGGCGGCGCTCTTCGCCTCATCCCGTTCCCTCTCCCTCTCCTTGAGACGGGAATCCAGGTCCCGAAGGCGTTCCTTCAGGAGGAGGAGACCCTGCTTCTCCCCGCGGGTGACCTGACCGTTGTAGGAGAGGAAGTAACCGTCGCCGGTTATGAAGTTGCGGCGCCTCTTCCTCCATTCGACGACGGCCTCCTGAAGGGATGGGGAGTGCTCGAGGGGGGGGAGAAAGTCCAGGGATGGGGAGTCGATGTACTGGTCGTAGAGGGGGCACCGTTCGCCTTGAGAGAGGATGTAGGCACGTTTCGGGTCGTGTTGAATCTCTTCGCAACTCTGAGCCGGACTCAGGTCGAGAAGGGATTCGAGAAACCAGGAGAGGGCTTCCGGGAGGTCCCCCTTGAGGGAGATCTCCTTGCCCAAGGCGAGGGAGCGTTTCTTCAGGATCTCTTCGGTTTGGCGGTGGTACTCCTTGCTCAGGGCGGAGACCTTCTCGTAGTGAAGTTCAGCCTCTCTCAGGGCGGCCTCACACCCTTCAGACTCCCTCTTCAGCCGTTCCCTTCTTCCCTTGGCCTCCTCCAGGGGTTTGCTGAAATCCTCGATACCCTGGTCACTCAGCTCCTTCCCCTTGGCCAGCCAGAGGTCTCTCTCCTTCTCCCACTCCTGAACCATCTTCAGGGAGTGCTCCCTCTTCTGCTTCGAACTCTGAAGCAGTTTTTCCAGGGAGACTTTTCTGTTGGAAAGGTCTGTCTTGCGGGAGAGGGCTTCCAGGTAGAGTTGGCGGTGGTCCTGGACCTCATCCTCCAAGACGCGCTCGCCTTCCTCCTCCTTCTCCCACTTTCTCTTCAGATCTTCCAGGGCGCTCTTCTCCCCCTCCCATCTGGCCAGGACTCCCTGGCGAAGCGAGACGATCTCCTCCTCTCTCTTGGCCATGGCGGCGAGGTTCTTGCCGCTCTCCTCTTCCCAACGGCGGTTCTTGGCCAAAGCTTCTTCAACCTCTTGGCTCCTCTTCCCGTTGGCTCCGAGGAGGTTGATCAGGAGGTCCCTGCGGGAAGTGCATCGGAAACAGCTCTCCCTTTGAGCCTTTACATCTTCTTGAAGGGTCCAGAAGGAGGAGTTCGTCCGGGCCAGTTCGCTCTCCGCCCCCTTCTGCTGAATCCGGAGCTCTTCCAGGCGCTTCCACATCTCCTTGACCGCTCCCAGAAGTTCCTCCCGCCTCCTCTCCATCCCCTCCAGACGAATACGGTAGAAGGATCGGCGCAGGTCGCGGTACTTCGTCTTCAGTGTTCTGTAGCGGAGGAGCTTCTCCCACTCCTTTTCCCAAAAAAGCCTCTCCGTTTCGACTTCCTTGAGAATGTTCTCAACCACGGTCAGGTTGTTCTGGCTCTCGATGAGCTTGAGGGTCGCCTCCCTCTTCTTCTCCCTGTAACGGGAGATCCCCGCGGCCTCCTCCAGGAGGCTTCTCTTCTCCAGGGGGCCCATGGTGGCCAGACTTCCCACCATCCCCTGTTCGATGAAGAAGTAACGCCGGTCCCCCAGACCAAGGGAGTAGAGATCGTCGGTCAGGTCTTTCAGGCGAACCTTCTGGGAGTTGATCCGAAAGACCGACTCCCCGTCTCTGAAGGATTTCCGTAAGAAGACCTTCTCTTCGTCGTCCTGGGAGAGGGTGAAGACCAGAGAGACCTCCGCGGAGGCCATAGGCTTACGCCTGTGGTTGCCGTTGAAGATGATGTCTTGTGTGTTGGTCCCCCGGAGAGTGGAGATCCGTGTCTCTCCGAGTCCCCAGAGGAGGGCGTCCAGCACGTTGCTCTTCCCGCTCCCGTTGGGGCCGATGATCACGTTGATTCCCCTCTTCAGGATCATCTCCTGACGGTCGGGGAAAGATTTGAAACCGAACAGGTCGATCTTTTTCAAGTAAGCCATGGCTATGGTCCCTCTATTATAGGTGAAAAGGGGGAAAGGGAGAAGAGGGCCTCAGCCCAGTGTCGGTAGGGAGACCTCTACACAGGCTCCCCCTGAGGGGGAGTTGAAAGCGCGGACCGAACCCCCGTGCTCGGAGACGATCTTTTGGGTCAGAGGGAGACCCATCCCTTTGTTCAGATCGTTGACTTTCGTGGTGTAGAAGGGGGTGAAGATCCGCTCGAAGTCCTGAAACCCCGGCCCGTTGTCCTCAATGGTGAGGGTGATCTCCTGAGCCTCTTGCTGGCGGGAGAAGATACGGATGGTCCCTTTCGCCAGGTCTCCCTCCCTCAGGGCTTCCCAGGAGTTGCGGACAAGGTGGGTGAAGACCTCCCGAAGCTGGGTGTAGTTGCCGAAGACTCTCAACTGAGGGGGAATCTCGATGCGAACGTTCAAGGAGGAGGGGAGTTTGAGTGAGGTCACCGCTTCGACGACCAGACAGGCCAGAGAGAAAGAGGCCTTCGTCACCCGGGCCTGAGAGCTGAGGGATGCCATATGGTCGAGAAGGGTCAAGATCTTTTCGGCGGAGGCGTAGATTTTTAAGATCTTCTTCTGCCCCTCTTCGCTGAGCTCTTTCATGGAGAGCCACTCCTCTGTCGAGGCGATGAGGCTCCGCAGAGGGAGCTGAATCTTCTCGTTCACATCGAAGAAGAGCTTCGTCATCATCTCCTGCTTCTCCGAGAGGATGAGCTTCTCCTTGGTCGTTTGGAACTCCCTCTGGAGCTCTTCTATCCTTCGGATGTTGTCGAGCAACCGTCTCCTCCTCTGGTCGATGGTCTCTTCCAGAAGGGATTGGTACTTCTCCCGGTCCTTGAGGGCGGAGCCGACCTGGGCGATCAGGTCGTTGATCAGAGAGACGATGGGGTAAAGCTCCGAGGAGGAGGCGATCTGAATGGGTTGAGGCGTGTCCGAGAGTTCGAGCCTGCTCGTGACATCCTGAAGTTCTTGAAGGTAACGGCGGACAGAGACGGCCAAAAGGGTGTTGATGACCAGAATGAGGAAGAGAGAAGAGGAGGCGAAAAAGAGACCCGATCTCCAGAGGGGGGAGGAGATCTTGCGGGGCGAGACGGCCAAGAGGACCTGACCGAGGTACTTCTGGTTGTGGTAGATCGGCGTCTTGAAGGAGAGGGGGGGCAACTTCTCCCGACTCCATCCCTTCGCGTAGGGGGAGGAGAGAATCGCCAGAGGCAGCCCATCCTTGTCAGAGATCTCCATATAGTCCAGGGAAGGGGTGAAGAAGAGAGAGGACTTTCTTTGAATCTGGGCGGGGTTGAAGAGCCAGAGGGGGATACGCATCTCTTGGGCGACCAGAAGTCCTGTGTCCCTGAGAAACTCCCGCTGGTTCCTGATGAGGTTGTTCTTCTGGACGTTCAAGAAAAAAAAGGTGGCCGCCAGGAAGAGGAGCGAGGAGAAGAGGACCGAAAGGGTGAGGATACGGCGACGGATGCTCTTGTAGTGTTTCATCGGTTAGGTAAGCGGATCTCTCTAAAATCGTAGAATCCGAAGGAGGAGATAGGGAAGGAGAGGACCTCTTTGCCGGCCAGGATATGGATCGGAGGGTAGTAGAGGGGAAGAAGGGGGATCTCCGCCCGGATGTGGGAGAGGATCCTCTGGACCTCCTCTCGCTTCTGGCTGTCCGTGAGAGAGGAGAGCCGTACGAGGGAGGAGGCTACCTTGGGGTTTGAGTACCCCCCAAAGTTGTACTGTCCCTGGGGGGAGAGGAAGTCTTGAAGAAAGGCCTGAGCGGGAAGAAAACCCGCATCGGGGTTGTGGGTGATAAGGTAGAGATCAGCTGGGTTGGAGGCACTTCCGGAGCGAACCGTCCTGACATACTCTTCATGGGACTGGACGATAAGCTTGGTGGGAATCTTCTTCTCTTTGAGAAACTCGAGAAGCCTTTTGGAAAAGCGCTCTCTCCCGCGGTAGGATGTGGTGAGTACGGTGACCGGCCGGTAGGGTCGTCTCTTGAGGATGAAGGGGCCTTTCCCTGGCTTCGATTGGGGGAACGGGGCCAGGGAGAAGTACTTCAACCCCATGGAAAGAAGGCCGTAAACGGAGGATGAAGAGAGCTTCTCTTCCGCTAAGACCTTAGGGATGTCGAACTCTTCGGCGATGAGGCGGCGGAACTCGCTCCGCCGACCCCAGGGACGATGGAAGTTGAAAAAGAGGTATTCCACGGAGGTGGAGGGGGTCTGAAGGTGGCGTGAGGAGCGTTCCCACCCTTGAGGAGGGTCGAAGTTCTCCTCCAGGAGACAGACTTCGTTGGCGGAGAGGGCCCTCTGCCGGGAGTAGGGGCGAACGGTGATGGTCCGCGGCGCGTGAGGCAGGGGGATGAAATACCGGGGAGAGAGTCCTAGCAGAAGTTCATGGGGGGAGGAGATCAGGATTCGGTAAGGCCCGCTTCCGATGTACCCGCCGGGACCTCTCTTGAAGATAGAGAAGTTGATATCCGCTAAGACGTAGAAGAAGTGAGGGTCAGGGCGGATGAGGGTGAAGCGGAGAGTCGTGGGGTTCAGGACCTGAATCCCTCTGACCTCACTCCGCCTCTTCTTGATGAAGTCGGAAAAACCCTCGAGAGAGGCGACCTGCGGGGAAAAGTAGGGGTTGAACCTCTCCAAGGAGGTCTCAAGGCTTCTCTTCACCGAGGCGGCGTCCAGGGGGGAGCCGTCTTCGAAGGAGATCCCAGGGCGGAGGAAGAAGGTAAAGACCCTCTTGGAGGGGTCGATCTTCCAGCGGTAGGCCAGGTCGGCCGTCAGTGTGCCGGTGCCATCGAAGGAGACGAGACGGCTGAAGAGGTTCTGTACGAGGTAGGAACGGCTCGTCTCAAGGATGGGGAGGCGGACGGTCTCCCAGCTCTTCACAGAAAGGATCAAATCCGCTTTCGTGGGCAAGGCGGAAAGAGTTGAAGAGAAGAGAAGAGAGAGGAGCAGAAGAACCCGGAGAAAGAGACTCTGCGCCGCCATGAAACCACTATAAGACAATCCAGGAAGGGTGTCAACAACCTGGGGTTTGACTTGCCTTGGCCTTTTCATTACAATGTTTTTCTGCGAGTATGAGGAGAGGGACGATGGAAGGTTTCTTCAGAAAAACGGTCAAGGTGGTACTTCGCTTTGTCTTCCTGGGGGTGGCCGGAGCATGCCTTCTCCTCCTTTCCGGTTGTGCCGGGCCCGTCAGAGTGGAGTACCCCGGAGGAACTACACTGAAGGCGCCTGTGATCCGAGTCGGTCTTGTTCAGGGGGCAGAGGCCTTGGAATTGGGATCCACGGGCGGGATGAGGATCTACAAAGGGATGAACCTTCTGAGGGACTATCCGGCCGGGAAGATTCTCTGTGTCCCAGTGGAGGGAGGAATCGAGGTTCGATCGGGGGAGGAGAGGAGCAGGGTCTCCGAGATAACCCTGGTCCCTGAGAGAGACTCTCTCCTCAAGTCTGGAGAGCGGACCTACCGGGGGCTCTTCACCCTGAGCCTCCGAAACGGCAAGCTTTTGTTGATCAACCTCCTCTCTCTGGAAGATTACGTGCGGGGGGTCCTGCCCTACGAACTCTCTTCGGAGAAGTATCCGGAGATTGAGGCCCTTAAGGCTCAAGCGGTGGCAGCGCGAACCTACGCCCTCTACACCCGGGGGAAGTTCGAAGCCCAAGGGTTCGATATTTGCAGTACCGAAGAGTGCCAGGTCTACGGGGGAACCGAGCGGGAAACCCTCCTTTCCAACAAAGCCGTTGAGGAGACCGAGGGAAAGGTTGTCGTTTACGGCGGCTCCTTTGCCAAAACGCTCTATTCCTCTACCTGCGGCGGCCATACCGAGAGCAACGGCGCGGTCTTCCTCGAAAAGGAACTGCCCTACCTTGTGGGAAGGCCTTGCCAGTACGACAACTTCCGCCTCCAGTGGATCCGCACATCCTCTTCCTCGGGCTTTCCTCCCGAGATCGGCTTGGCCCTGGCCCTAAACCTTGTGGACGACCGAGCCATGAAAGGCTTGGACCTTCCTCTGACTGCGTCCAAGGCGGAGGAGTATTTCGGCAACCTGGGAAAGATTACCGGTCGGGCCTGGAAAGGAAGGGTGGAGGGAACGACCGTTAAGGCCCTTCTGCCCGTTTTCGACCATTTTTTCTCCCTCCGGGAGAAGTCCGGTAAGGAGCACGGCGAGGCGGCCCCGGAGGAAAGGGTCCTTCTCTATCTCCAGAAGAGGGGCTTCTCGGGGGAGAAGGGGGAGGCTCTGGAGCGGCCTCTCACCTTCCGGTCACTCCTGGTCCTCTCTGGGCGTCTTTTCATGGGGAGCTATACGATCTTCACGGAAGGGACGTTCCTGAAGATGGGGAAAGAGGGGCTCATCTTTCAGGAGAGAGGGGCCCTTCCTCAGAGTGGGAAACCCTCGCCGGCGGTGGAGAAGGAGTACTCCGTCGACCCTGCGGCTTTCCTCTACCGCGATGCGGAAGGGGTTGTCTCTCCGGCGACACTTCTCTTTCTCACCGGCGCCGAGAGAGTTCAGTTTCTTGAGGTAAGAGGGAAGATCCTCTTCATGAAAGTTCTCTACCCTCCCTTCTTTTCCAATCCGGATTCCAACAGCCTCTACCCGTTCTGGCATAAACGGTACTCCCGGGATGAGCTTGAGGCGAGGCTTCGCCAATATATGACCCTGGATAGGCTTGTCGACATCGTCCCGGTAGCCCACGGGGCCTCTGGAAGGGTCACAGGGTTGGAGGTTCAGGGAATCGAGGGCTCCAAGAGGTTCGAAGGGATAAAGATCAAGACCATCCTTGGACTCAGAGATCTCAACTTCTTCTTGGATAGAGAGTTCGGCCCCTCCGGAGAGATAACGGGGCTGACCTTTCTCGGGCGAGGGTGGGGCCACGGTGTCGGACTCTGCCAAGTCGGGGCCTACGGGATGGCCAAGGAAGGTTCTAAGTACAAGGAGATCCTTCTCCATTACTATCCCGGTACCCGGGTGGAGAACCTCTCGAAGGTGGAAAAGAGGGAGTAAGAGGGGAGGAGGAGCTCCCCCCCTCTTCTTTGCAGCTACCCGACGAAGATTTTGTCTTTGAGCTTCAGAAAGGTCTTTTCCCCGATTCCCTTCACCTTCATCAGATCTTCGATCTTCTGAAAACGTCCGTTTTTTGTCCGGTAATCGAGGATTCTCTGGGCGGTCTTCTCTCCGATCTTCGGTAGAGTCACCAACTCTTGAACCGTAGCAGAGTTAAGGTTGATCTTCTTGACCCCTGAGGGTGGAGTGGGGCTCTTCTGAGCCTGGGCGATCAGGGGCGCGGCGAGAAGAAAGAAAACGATGAAAAGGGCTGTCACAGAACGGGTTGTTCTCATTTTCCCTCCTTGGTAAACGCGGAATACCTTCCGACGTCAAGAGCCGTGCCAGAGAAAAAAGGGGGGGAAAAGGCCGTAGCGGGGGCGAAGCGTAAAGTTTCTTTTCCTCTTTCAGGGAGGGGACTTTACAAACATCTCGATGGCGTTTCCGAAAACGTAAAGAAAAGTATTCGTTCTCTTCTTTTGAGAGAGAAAAGAGGAGGAAAGAGCGGGGAGAGAGCATATCTGCGGCAGGAAGAGAGTTGGCACCGTTGTTGCCTAACAAAAGAGAGGAGGCGGCAATGGAAGGTAGAGGGGAGAGAGGCTTCACCCTGTTGGAGACGGTGGTGGCATTGGCTGTTTTTGCGGGAGCCCTTCTTTTGCTTGTGCGGGGGCTGGGGGCTTTGGAGGAGCTTCGACGGCGCTCCTGTTGGGAGAGGGAGCTCTTCGAGCGGCTGAACAGTATGGGGGACGGGCTCCATTTTCCTGAGGGTCGGGAGAGCTGGAGGAACCGCCCCCTCCTCTACTGCCTGGAAAGGATCGAAGGGGAGGGGACGCTCTACTCCCTAGAGGATTCCAAGGGAAGGAGGAGGTACCTCTTCTTCCGGTCCGACCTTTTCAACCTTTAGGAGGAGAGGATGAAGAAAGGAATCGGTCTTGTGGAAACGTTGGTCTCTCTCTTGTTGGCGTCTCTGATGATGGCTTCCGCTTGGAGCCTTCTGAGAAGTGTCACCACGAGGGGAAAAGAGAACATGCAGGTGAGTGGCGGTTTGGCGGAAGGGCAGACGGTCTTTTTCCTCATCGATTCCTTGGCCGGCAGGTGCGGTCAAAAGATGGGAGACGAAGAGGCCCTGGAGGTGGAAGCGAAAGAGGTCTCCTTCAAGAGCGCCATCGCCCTCCTCTCTCTTCAGGAGAGCGCTCCTGCGGGGGCGGTGGTTCTCAAAGGCCGCATCGAAGGGTTGAGAAAAGGGCAGAAGATGCGCCTGGGAACGGAGACCCTGGAAGTGAAAGGGACGGAGGGGGAAACCGTGACGCTGGAACTCCCCACAACGAGAGCCCATGGGGTCGGGGAGGTGGGACGGGTCGTGAAAAGCCACCGGTTGAGCGTTCGAGGGGAGGGGCTTGCGCTCAAGGTGGATGGGGCTCCCTTCCAGATGCTGACGGAAGAGATGAAAAACCTCTCCTTCCGGCTCGATTCGGGGCCAACCCTCGTCTTTCAAGGAGAAGAGCGGAGGGGAAAGGAGTGGCGGGAGTTTATCTTCTACGCCGGACTCCCTTTTCTAAGAAACAACGGCGGAGGCCTCCCATGAAAGGGAGCATTCTTCTGACAATGTTGGTGGTTCTCTCTCTGGTGGGGGTTTTCATGACGGCCTTTATCTCAACTGCTCAGCTCTCACAGAGGGCTCAGCGGGGGATGGTTGAGCGGTACTACCGGGAGAGCCTCTTGAGGGGGTTCCTTTCCAAGGGAATCGGTCACGAGTTGGAGAAGGTGAACCATAAGGAGGGGATGATCCGTTCCGTCGCTGACGCGGGAATCTTGGAGGGAAGCTACGGGGACTCTTTGCGGGAGGAGGCGGCCCGGCTGGAGGTGAAGGTGGAGGAAGAGAGCCGCCTCTACGGTGAGGGGAGGGAGATCGATGCCCATCTGACCATGAAGGCTCTCTTGGGGCGGGGGGGACGGATGGGCGCCTCGGTGGATCTGGAAATCTTCTCCGGTTTTCCCCCCTTCCTCTTCTTTCCGGTCTCCCCCTTGGGGGGGGTCATGGGGCACTACTTCTTTCCCTACCATAGATCCGCGAAAGAGTATGGGGCGGAGTTTCTCTTCCCAAGGGAGTCGGCCATGGGGAGACTCCTGAACCCAAGGGAGGGAGAGTCCCTGCGGGCCGCCCTTCGTCGTAAGTGCGGCCTGGAACCTGGGGAGATGCCGATAGTGGACGGCATCTACGTGGGAGAGGGTGACGATGGCCTCTTTCTCTACATCAAAGGGAATGTCGAGCGCCTTCTTTTGGGTTGGGACGGCGAGAAGGAGTACATCTTTGTGGAGGAAGAGGAGCATACGCTCTTGTTGAGTTACCCTCCCGAGGGAGGCGAGACCAGGTATGCCAAAGATGGAGCGGGAGGATCCTACCACGGTCTCTTCTCGGGAGTCCTCCTTGTGGAAGGGGATGTGAAGAGTTTTGGCTCGGGGGAGCCTATGGGCGAGAGGCTTGTGGAGGCTCCGGACTCTCCGGCTCTGGGGGAGGGCGTTGAGCTTCAACTCTATCTGGGAGGGGACGTAGCCATCGATCTTCCCCTTCGCTACGACGGGGTCTCTATCGCCAGAGGCAGCTTTAAGAGGGAGAAGAGCCGACTCTGCCTTGTACAGAGCCCAGGGCTCTTGGAGGAGAAGCCCTCGCTCCCCGTCCAGGAAGTGTTCTTACGGGGCGAACCGGGAGAGTTCCATGGGAACCTCTTCACCCGGGGTATCCTTAGGTCTGAAGAGGATGTGAAGGTTTTCGGCGCCCTCAGAGGGGGAGAGGTCCAAGGGACCGGTCTGTGGACGGTCTATGAGGATCCTGACAACTTCTTCCGCCCCTGGAAATGGCCCCTTCCCCGAGGAGAGGGGGAGTGGACTCTAGTCAAACGGGTGGTTCTCAGGGATGTGGAGGGACCATGAGGGAGAGAGGTGTAAGCCTGATCGAAGCGGTCGCCGTCTTGGGGCTCTCGCTCTGGATGGTCGTCGCTGTTTGGGGTTGGGGGAGGAACTGCTGGAGGCAGTGGAGGGAGTCGGGAGAGCTCTTTCAAATCAAGGTTTTCCTCGAAGCTTCCAGGCTTGAGGCCATTGTCAAGGGAGAAGAGAGGAGAGTTTTCTTTGTATCTGATGGGATGGAACGGCAGAGACGGTTTGGAGGGAAATGGGTCGCTTGCCGGCGGGTGAGCATCCCCTTCTTTCGGTTCAAAGCGAACAACACCCCTCTCTTTACCCCCACGGGAACGGTTTCCAACTTCTTTACCTTAACCCTGGTCGGCCCTGACAGGGTGAGGAAGATCACCATGAACTCCGTGGGAAGAGTACGGGTCTGCGAAATTGAATAAGGGAGGAGAGAATGGCACAAAACTTCAAGGATCTGAGAGTTTGGCAGAAGAGTATGGACCTCTGGACGGCGACGCTTTCTCTCGCGGAGGGACGCGGGGGGGAGCAGGCCGAGATGAAAGCCCTGCGGGAGGTGACGGTCTCGATTCCCTGCCTCCTCGCCGAGGGGTATCAGAGGAGGGACACTTCGGGCTTTCTGGAGAAGCTGACGCGGGTTCAGGATGGCCTTGTTAAGGCCTTTGTCCTCCTGGAAATGGCTTTACGTCGGGGAAACGGGTGCGAGAGTGCGGTGAACCGGTGCCTTCAGGAGGGTGACGATTTGGGCAAGATGGTTTACCGCCTCAAGAAGGCCTTGGAAGAGGGACGAGAAGAAGGCGGAGAGAGAGGCCGGGATAAAGGGACGGCATCAGGACAACAGAGCCGTTCCAACGGCCCTGTCAGGGCCTGAAGAAAGCGGGCGAAAAGGCCGGTGGCGAAGGCTCGCCTTGACAATCGGGGTTATGTGTTATACCTTAAGAGATGAAAATAGCCCTGGGAGCCGATCACGCCGGCTTTTCGCTCAAAGAGATCTTAGCCGAAACCCTTCGCCAACAAGGCTATGGGGTAGAAGATAAGGGGACCTACGGGAGAGATTCCTGCGACTACACCGATTACGCCTCCGCTGTTGCCGAAGCGGTTGCCTCGGGAGAGGTGGAACGGGGTGTACTCGTCTGTGGCACCGGCATCGGTATGTCCATTGCCGCAAACAGGGTCCCTGGCGTTCGGGCGGCGCTTGTCCAAAGCGAGTATCAAGCCCGAAAGTGCCGTGAACACAACGATTCCAACATCCTTGTCTTAGGGGCGAGGGTCACGACGACGGAGATGGCGGAGCTCTACCTCTCCCTCTGGTTAACCACACCCTTCGCCGAAGGAAGGCACAGAGTTCGAATCGAAAAGCTGGACAAGAGAAAGAGTTAAGGCAAACCCTGGGATAGGAGGAGGTTGATCTATGTTTTATGAGAATCTATCCGTCATGGACAGAGAGGTAACAGAAGCTCTTCTGCAGGAGCTGAACCGTCAAAACGACAACATCGAGCTTATCGCTTCCGAGAACTTCGTGCCCGAATCGATCATGGAAGCCATGGGCTCCGCCTTTACGAACAAATACGCCGAGGGGTATCCCGGAAAGAGATACTACGGTGGTTGTCACAACGTCGACATTGTGGAGTCTCTGGCCATCGAAAGGGCGAAGAGCCTCTTCGGTGCAGACCACGCCAACGTCCAGCCCCATTCCGGAACCCAGGCCAACATGGGCGTTTACTTTTCCGTCTGTCAGCCCGGCGATACGGTTCTCGGCATGAACCTCTCCCATGGCGGACATCTTTCCCACGGTCATCCTCTCAACTTCTCGGGCTTGTTCTACAAGATCGTCCCTTACGGCGTCTCAAAGGAGACGGAGACGATCGATTACGACGAGATGGAGAGGCTGGCTTTGGAGCATCGCCCCAAGATGATCATCGCCGGAGCGAGCGCGTACCCCAGAACGATAGACTTCCGCCGGATAAGGCAGATCGCCGACAAGGTCGGGGCTGTCATGACCGTCGATATGGCCCACATCGCAGGGCTCGTTGCCGCCGGGGTACACCCTTCACCGGTCCCCTTCGCAGACTTCGTCACCTCCACGACCCATAAGACCCTTCGAGGGCCCAGGGGTGGTTTCATCCTCTGCCGGGAGCCTTTCAAGAAGAATCTCAACAAGAACGTCTTCCCTGGCATGCAAGGCGGTCCCCTCATGCACGTGATCGCCGCCAAGGCGCTCTGCTTTAAGATGGCCATGACCGAGGAGTTCAAGGCTTATCAGAAGCAGGTTGTGGCCAACGCCAAGGTCCTCGCCGGAGCCCTTCAGGACAACGGCTTCCGGATCGTCTCGGGAGGAACGGACAACCATCTCATGCTTGTGGACCTCACCTCCAAAGGGGTCTCCGGGAAAGATGTCGAGATCGCCCTGGACAAGGCCCACATCACGGTGAACAAGAACACGATTCCCTTCGATCCCAACCCGCCTCTGGTTACGTCGGGGATCCGCCTGGGAACGCCGGCCGTTACCACCAGAGGCATGAAGGAAGAGGAGATGAAGACGATCGCGGTCCTCATCGCGGAAGCGGTCCACAACATTAAGGATGACGCGCTCCTGGAGAAGGTGGCCGGAAAGGTTCGTGATCTGACGAAAGGCTTTCCCCTCTACCCCAACCTTAGGGAGAAGTACCAGAAAGACCTGCACTCCTGAGGTTGATCGGTTCACCTGAAGGGCCCCGGAGGAAGAGACCGGATAGTGGATGGGTGAAATAGACGGGTTCCAGGTTCTTGCCAGCTTTTCTGACGACGAGATGGAGGGGTTCGTCACAGTCATCTCGTCGTCAGAGCCCAGACAGCCCATCCCCGATATCGATCAGCTTGTTCAAGAGATTAAGCGACAAGGGATCGTTTTCGGTCTCGACATGGAGAGGGTTTGGCAAGCTCTCCACGATTACAACGACGGTAAACCCGTCCAAAATTATTCCGTCGCATTAGGCCAGCCTGTGGAAGAGGGAATGGACGGGCGAATCGAGTTCAAGATCGATATGTCCGTCCAGCCTAAGATTGTAGACAGCCGCGTCGATTACAAAGAAATCGATCAATTCAAGAGCGTAGAGAAAGGGGATCTTCTCGCGGTGAAGTGGAAGCCCCGCCCTGGGAGCCGTGGAACGACGGTGACCGGGATGGCCAAGAGCCCGCGCACGGGAAAGACGACCCTTCTCTTCCCGGGAAAGAATGTGGTGACCCAGGAGAACACGGATGCGGTCTACTTCTACGCCGGGGAGAACGGGTACGTCATCGTCCAGAGCGATCGGCTCTCCGTCTTTCCCGTTCTCACGATCAAGAAGGACGTTGACTTTTCCATTGGGAACATCCGCTTCAAAGGGGATGTGACGATCATGGGGGATGTCCTTCCCGATTTCGTCGTCGAAACCACAGGGAAGGTGACCATATACGGAACGGTGTTGGGGAGCCGTATAGAGGCTGGAGGAACGGTGACCATCCGGGGGGGGGTCTCAGGGAAAGATAAAGGCATGGTCCTCTCGAACGAGGATATTGACATATCCTACGTTGAGAGAGGAACCATCGAAGGAAAGAAGGATGTTCACGTAAAGACCGGAGTACTCAACAGCACTGTTCTTTGCTACGGAAAGTTCTATGGAGACTCTCCCGGCGGGAGGGTCATGGAGAGCGTCATCAAGGCCGGGCAAGGGATCATGGCTTTCAACGTGGGCTCCCCTTTCACGAAGAGACTCGACCTGATCTGCGGCATGGACGTTGAGAAGGAGAAGCAGTTGGAGACGGCCAACGAAAACCTCAACAACCTTGTCGTAGAACTACGACAGCTCAAGCAGAAATACGGGGAAGAGAATCTGAAGACCCAGGAACTCGCTTACTTCTTAAGGCAGTACTCCGGCTCCAAACAGGTGGAGACCGACTACCACCGCTACAAGGAGCTGGGAGCCCTGATACAGGATAGTTACAACCTAGTGAAACAGCTTCAGAGCGAGGCCTTTAACGTCAACGCCATGGTGAAGGTGAAGGGTGTCGTCTACCCCGGGACACGTATCGTCATCGGGGAGTATGAACTTCTGGTGCCAAAGGAGTTGCACAATGTCG
>JAMOAD010000251.1 GCA_023621955.1 Acidobacteriota bacterium | reverse complement strand
GTTGCCCAGGATTTAGGGCAGATCCCTTTCGGCAGAACTTTCTGAGAGTGGAGGAGAGGCTTCCTGGGGACACTCCCTTTTTGTTCGCGATTTTCGCGTGTTTCGCTGTTAAAATCCTTCATCCTTCCTTCAGAGCTCTTGGAACCGGAGAAGAGGGAAAACTTTTTGGAGGTGAGAGACTCTTGCGGAGAGGAGAATCTCTTTACCCCAGGAAGATTCCCGCCAGAGTCGCCGTCATGAGTGTCGCCAAGGCTCCTCCCAAGACGGCTTTCAAACCGAGGGCGGCGATATCCTTGCGCCGTTCGGGGGCCATAGGGCCGATTCCTCCGATCTGGATGGCGATGGAGGAGAAGTTGGCAAAACCGCAGAGGGCGTAGGTGGCCATCATGATCCCTTTATCGCTCATGGCCTTGAGGCCCATAAGCTTAGTGAGGTCCACGTAAGCGACAAACTCGTTCAGGACGATCTTGGTTCCGAAGAGGCTGCCGAAGTGAAAGGCGTCCTTCAGGGGAACTCCGATTCCCACGGCAAGGTACTTGAGCAGGGCCCCTAGGAGGAACTGGAGGGTGAGGCCTTGGCCGTAGTGGGCCATGAGCCACCCGTTCAGATGGGTGATCTGACCGAAGGAGTGGAGAAGGGCGTTGATGAGGGCGATAGAGGCGATGAAGGCGATGAGCATTCCCGCGACGTTCAAGGCCAGCTGAAGGCCGTCGGCGGCACCGGTCGCCGCCGCCTCAATCACGTTGGAGGCGTTCTTCTCGACCTGGAGCTTGACGGTCCCCTTGGTCTTGGGGACCTCGGTCTCCGGAATCAGAATCTTGGAGATGACGATGGAGGCCGGAGCGGCCATGGTGCTGGCCGCCAGGAGCTGAACGGCGAAGGCGACCTGGGCTTCCGCCAGGGGGACCCCCTTGACCGCAGACATGGTTTGGCCGAGCATTTGGATGTAGCTGGCCATGACGCCTCCGGCCACGGTCGCCATACCGCCGGACATGATCGTCAGAATCTCCGAACGGGTCATGGTGGCGATATAGGGTTTGATCAGCAAGGGGGCCTCAGTCTGGCCGACGAAGATGTTGGCGGTGTTGGAGAGGGCTTCGGCACCGCTGGTCCCCATGGTTTTGGCCATGACCCAGGCCATGCCCTTGACGACCCTCTGAAGAATCCCCAGGTAGTAGAGCACCGAGGTGAGGGACGCGACGAAGATGATGGTCGGAAGCCCAGGTAGTAGAGCACCGAGGTGAGGGACGCGACGAAGATGATGGTCGGAAGTACCTGGAAGGCGAAGAAGAAGCCCAGGCTGTTGGGCCCCGAACTGTTGGCCAGACTCCCGAAGACGAAGGTGGCCCCTTCTATGGTGAAGTTGAGGAGGCTGACCACTCCCTTGCCTAAGGCGTTGATCAAGTCCTTCGGCCAGCCCAGGGGGAAGAAGAACCTCCTCATCGGTTCGGCGTAGAGGATGAAGATCGCGAAGATGACCTGGATCAGGAGTCCGCTTCCAACGAGTCTCCAGTTGATCTTCCTGCGGTTGTTGGAGAAGAGAAAGGCGATGGCCAGGAGGAGAAGGATTCCCCCTAAGCCTCTGAGAAGAGCGATGATCGACATGGTAGGCCCCCGGCTTAGGCTTTCGAACCGTTGATTCCGAAATCCGCTTCGATACGGTTGTAGTAGTTGATGATCCGACGGACGTACTCCCGTTTTTCCAAGTAGCTACCCGGGAAGAAGCTTCTCTTGAACCCGTAGATGACGATGTCTTTGAGCTCCTTGCTGCCGAGAGGGAAGGCTTCAACGGCTTTGGCGATCTCGTCGGAGACGGTGGTGGAGGAGACGGTACGGTTGTCGGTGCAGAAGGTGACCGAAAGCTTGGCCTTGGTCATCTTGCCGAAGGAGTGGTCCTTGATGTTCTTGAGCTCCGGCAGGGTCTGCATGTTCGAGGTCAGGCAGACCTCGACGGTGATCCGCCGGTCCCCGATGAACTGGACCAGCCGGTCGATATACCTCTGCTTGTCCTCGATCTCCGGGTCCTTGATCATCCCCGCGTTGAAGAGGTGAACGCCGTGGCCGATCCGGTCGGCGTAGAGGTCGGTGATCGCCTGGAAGATGCTCTCCGGGCCATAGGCTTCGCCGGCGTGGACCGTCTTCTTGAGAAAGTTCTTGTGGGCCAGGGCGTAGGCGGCCTTGTGGTCGACCGCCGGATAACCCTTCTCCATGCCCGCCAGGTCGAAACCGACTACGGGGATTCCGTGCTGGTCCCGGGCTTCAACGGCCGCCTTGACCAGCTCCTGGGAGGCGAGGGAGAAGATCCACTTCCTTTCGGAGTGGCGGTGGACGTTCAGGAGGCTGTCGAAGTACTCCGAGGCTCCGTAGTCGAAGAACCTCATAGCGCAGACGATCAAACCGAAGTCGAAGGGAGGCTCTTCTCCGGAACGGATCTCCGGTCTGGCGTTGAACTCGTTCTTGGCCCTCTCCAGGCCCCGGCTGACAGCCTTGATCACCTGGATGCAGTTGAGATGGTTGTGCTCATGGAGCTGAGGGGCGAAGCGAACCTCTATGTACCGAACGTTCTCGGCTTGGTTGTCCAGGGCTAGTTCGTAGGCCACCCTCTCCAGGGAGGACTCGGTCTGCATGACCGCCGTCTCTCTCTGGCCAAATCGATGAGCGTGGAAAGCCGGAGGGACCCGTCAAGGTGGAGGTGCAGGTCGGTCTTGGGAATCTTCGCGATAAACTCTCTTGTCAGACTTGTCATGGAATCTTGGCCTCCTGGATGATGCGGTAGAGTTCCGGCTTTCCCTTCTTCATCTCCTCGTCGGAGAGGTCCTTGAGCTCGTGGGGAAAGACGACCCAACGGTCTGTCTCATGGACGAAGAAGTCCGGTGTCCGGTTTGTCTTGTTGTTCGCCGGTTTGTAGTAGACCGTGGCGATCTTGATCTCCGAGGGAAGGTTGCGGCGCATCTTCTCTTTCATCGTTTCCAACACCGCGTTGATGCTCAGCCCTGTGTCGTAGATGTCGTCAACGATCAACAGGGAGTCGTCGGCGTTCGCCTTTCTGACGATGTAGTTGAGACCGTGGACCCGGACAGCCCGCCCCATCTTCTCGATCCCCTCGTAAGCGGAGGTGCGTATGGCGATGTGATCGGTCTTGAACTTATAAAACTCCATGAGCTCCTGAACGGCGATGCCCACAGGGGTTCCTCCCCGCCAGATGCCGACGATGAAGTCCGGTCGGAAACCGCTCTTGATGATCTGAAGGCCCAGCCGGACGGAGTCTTCCAAGAGTTGCTGGGAGCCGACGAAAAGCTTTTCAGCCATGGGGGGACGCCTCCTTTTCCTGATGAGAGGATCGGATCTCCTTGATCCAGTGTTTGATGGTCTTGACGACCATCCCTGTGGAGACAGGGTTGTAGCCTTCGGGGATGAGGATGTCGGCGTACCGTCGGCTCGATTCCACGAAGGCTAAGTGCATGGGCCGTACGGAGTGGAGGTATTGGTTTACCACGGATTCCATGGAGCGCCCCCGTTCCTTGATGTCCCGCTCCAGTCTTCGAATGAAACGCAAGTCGCTGTCGGTGTCCACGAAGATCTTGAGGTCCATCAGCTCCCGGAGGGACGGTTCCGCCAGGATCAAGATCCCCTCTACCAGGATCACCTCGGCGGGTCTCTTGATGGTTCCCGGGGAGACTCTGGAATGGGTGGTGAAGTCGTACCGGGGAACCTCGACCTCCCGGCCCGCGATGAGCTCGTTGATCTGGTGGACCATGAGGTCTGTCTCCAGAGAGTCGGGGTGGTCAAAGTTCACCGCCGCTCTCTTCTCAACGGAGAGGTGGGAGAGGTCGCGGTAGTAACTGTCATGTTGGAGGATCAGAGCCTCGATACTCCCGATCTGGGAGAGGATGGCCTTGGCAATGGTGGTCTTTCCGGAACCACTTCCTCCGGCTACGCCAATGATAAGGGGCTTACAGGTCATATTGAAGAAAAGTTACTCCATTTCTCCGGGAGTGTCAACGAGAGGGGGGGGCTCTGAGAGTTTGTTCTCTATATATTCGGCGAGACGGTAGAGGAGGAGGTCGCTGCGGCGCGCTCTTCCCTCCTTCCGGCTCCTCAAACCCGCCCAGAAGTGGAAGAGTTGTCTCAAAGTCTCCAGGAGTCGGCGGTAACCCTCTTGGTAGGGTAGAGAGGGTTGGAAAGCCTCTCCCATGAGCCGGAGACGCAACCCTTCGAGCCGATCCATCTCACTTTCCAGGAGCGGCGGGGGCGCCTGAGGCGGGACCCTCTCCTTGAGGACCGCCTCTCGGACATCCCTCTCCCCGAGAAGGTCCACCTGAAAACGGACGAGCTCCCGAATCTGTGCGTAGGGGTTGAAGGGCCCTCTAAGCGGCTGAGGGGGCTGGTCCATGAAGGCCAGTAGAGATTGAATCAGCCGCAGGGACATCTCGTTCCTTTCACGGTTTCTGAAGAAGCGGAGGGTCTCCTGGTCGTTCATCCCTCCGCCATCGGGAGGGAAGACCGGGGAGGGCCGATGCTTGTCCATCTTCTCAAGAAGCTCAAGGGCTTCTCGGGTGAGCTCTTCCCCGCTGAGGGGGAGCTCAAGCTCGAAGGGGGCGGGAGTCTGATCGGTCATGGTCTCTCTCTAGAAGACATTTCTATCTTAACCTTGAAAGGGGGAAATGGCAACCTGAACTTTCGCCAAAGGGGGGATCCCAGGAAAGTCGGAAGGCGGGAAGGCACCTTCAGGGCTTCCTTTTCCTAGGACTCGTGTTGTACAATAGGGGCCTGAAGGGAGGAGTAAGATGGCAACAAAACCGATGCAAACTTTCCAGGAGTACCTGTTCATTACCTTCGGTCTCTTTGTCAACGCGATCGGATGGGTGGCCTTCCTGATCCCGGCGAAAGTCGTCGGGGGAGGAGTGAGCGGTCTGGCGGCGATCATCTACTT
>JAMOAD010000349.1 GCA_023621955.1 Acidobacteriota bacterium | reverse complement strand
AGGTTGAACAAAAAACTTTTTCATCTCCATAGATGGCTCCTCGGCTCAACGAAGCCGCTCTTCCAGATCGGCCAGGGCGTTGAGGTAGTGAAGGTAGGCCTGTTCCGGAGAGTCATAGGGGGAGAAGTACTTATGAACGTCTCCGTCCTGAAAGTATTTCGTGCACATGTAGTAGAAGTGGTCGGAAGTGGAGAGACGTCTGGCGGGTTCCAGGAGGTCCGACCTCCCTTTCTCCTTGATTTTGCCGAGAATGCCGTAGAAGCTGTCTGCGGCGTTCTTCTGCATGTCGTTTTCCAACCAAGCCGAGAGGTCCCTCTCCGTATCCGCCCAGGAGACCGGTTCCGGAAAAGAGAGCACTTCGGGTTCATAGTTGACATCATCGACGACATCCGATGGCCAACCGAAGCTCAAGAAGGGTCTCTTGAAGATCTCGCCGGGGAGCCGACGGAGGAAGTTGAAGATTCCCGAATCTTCCCACTGATGTTCCCCAAAGGTCTCGTAATCCATGAAGAGGTTGAGGAAGAGGTTCTTGTTCTCCTTCTCGATCAGAGGAAGTCGAGAGACCCACTCCACAAACTTCTCCACCGTTAGGGGGTATTCCACCCACCCCTTGTTGGAGAAGCGGAAGGCGATATCGTCGGCCAGGGAGTAGAACTTCAGAAGGAGAAAGAGCTTGTGGTTGTAGCTCTTGTAGGCGTAGAGGGGAGAACGCCAGCCGAGGATCCGTTCGACCCCTTCCGCCAAGACCGCCTTGAACCCCTCCTCCTCCCAGATCACGTCGCTCAGCTTGTCGTGGTAGATGAGCTCCGTATTTCGAAAGACCATCGGGGAGAAGCCGAACTCGCTCTCCATGAGCTTCCTGTGCATTCTGACCTGTTCGATGAACTCCTCCCTGCGGATATCGTCGTAATCCGGGCGGGCGAAGGAGAGGGAGTGGTAGTAGGTCTCGCCGAGAAACTCGACGCACCCGCTCTGGGCCAGCAGGCGGAAAGAATCGAGCACTTCCGGGGCGTAGAGGCGGAACTGCTCGATAGCCGTCCCGGTGATCGAGAAGGCCACCCGGAACTGCCCCTCGTACTTGTCGATCAGTTCCAAGAGGAGTTTGTTCGTGGGCAAGTAACACTTCTCGGCCACCTTCTTCATGACCTGGGAGTTCAGGTTTTCATCGAAGTAATCGGGGTCGGCGCCAATGTCCAAAACTCTGTAAGGCTTCAGGCGGAAGGGCTGATGAACCTGGAAATAGAAGACGATCTTCAGCATGATAATTCCTTATAAATCTTAATAATTTTTTCGACAGCTATGTCCCATTCAATCCTGTGGACCTCTTTCGCCCCCTCCCGAGCGATTCGCCGAACCTCTTCAGGATGGCTGATGAGCCGATCTATGGTCTCCACCATCTTATCGATATCCCAAAAGTCGATCTTGTAGGCGTTTTTCACCACCTCCGCCACACCGGCGTTCTTCGAGATGATCGCCAGGACTCCCCTGGCCATGGCCTCCAAGGGCGCGATCCCGAAGGGCTCGGAGATGGAGGGCATCACGAAGATGTCGGAGCTTCTGAGGATGAGCTGTACCTGCTTGTGGTTGAGGAAACCCGTGAAGAGGAACCGGTTCCGGAGCCTGTGGGAAGCGGATCTGTGGATCATCTTGTTCATCATGTCCCCTCCTCCGGCCATGATGAAGTGAACCTCCGGGTGCTTGTCGTGAATCCGGGAAGCCACCTCGAGGAAGTAGTCCGGTCCCTTCTGAAGGGTGATCCTCCCCAGGAAGAGGACAGTAGGGTCTTTGAAGAGGCGTCGAGGACGAACCTCCCGGTACTCCTTTGTGGCCTCGTAGGCGTTGTGGACCACCCTGAGCTTACCGGTATCGACGGAATACCTGGAGTGGACCATTTCGGCGGTATAGTTGGAAACCGCAATGACCCTGTCCGCGGCCTCCATCCCCGCCCATTCGATCCTGTGAATCCTCTCGTCCCCCCATCCTCCGGCACGGTCGAATTCGGTCGCATGGACGTGTAGCACCAGGGGCTTACCGCTCATCCTCTGGACCATCACAGCCGCGGGAACCGTCAACCAGTCGTGGGCGTGAACAACGTCGAAGTCCAGATCCTGGGCGATTCGAAAGGCCCGCATGGTCATCTCCCGGACCTTCTTGAAGATATTCTCCCCCTCCGAGAAGGTTAAGGTTCTCAAGATGTCCCGAAAACTTGAAACGCTCGTCTCACTCTCTTCGACGATCCTCTCCCAGACAGGAGAGCCTGACGCTCGTCTCACTCTCTTCGACGATCCTCTCCCAGACAGGAGAGCCTGTAAAGCCTGGCTCCAGGTAGCTTTCGGGCTGAGAGGAGATCCCCAGCGAGAGGAGCCGCTCGCTCACGCTCTTGTAGTGTTCGCTCTTGAACACCGCCTCCTTCTTCGAATCCAAAAAACGGACAGGCAAAAGGTCCACATCGCCCGGACGTCTGAGGGGGAAATAGACGTCTTGGGCGGAGGGAAGAACCAGAGAAACCTCCACCCCCTTCTTCAAGAGTCCCCTGGCTATGCCGTAACAGGCCGTCCCCAACCCCCCGCTGATGAAGGGGGGAAACTCCCAGGTCAACATCAAAATTTTCATCTTCTCGCCTTTCACAGTTTTTGAAGAATCTCTTCTATCTCCAGGAGGGCGAAGACGCTCCAGCCCTGAGCAGGAGCCCCTTTGGGGAAGTGGGGATCCTCACCGTCCCAGACCTCCGCCACCGAAGCGATGTGTCCCTTCAGAAAACCGTTGCGAAGCCTCCAGATCCATCCGGAGATCTCCCGCCTCAGCTCCACGGGGCTTTTCTTGCGGCGGTAGAGTTTCAAGTAGAGCTTGACGAAGGGAAGAAAAAGAAACGCCCAGACCGTTCCCTGATGGTAGGCCATGTCCCGTTGCTTCTCGTTCCCCAGGTACCTCTTCTTAAAGGCCGGATGGCGGAAAGAGAGGCTCCTCAGGCCGTAGGGGGTGAGAAGCTCTTCCTGAGCCTTACGGAAAACCTTCGCCATCTCCTCTTCCTCCAAGAAGTCAAAGGGGAGAGAGAGAGCGATGAGGGCGTTAGGGCGGAACTCGAAGATCGGAACATCCCTGTCGATCCTGTCCGCCAAGGTCTCCTCACCCATGAAGAGACGAAGGCTTCCATGAACCTTTTCAACCAGGTTACGCAGCTCCGAAAGGGTGAGGGCGTGGTTCTTCACCTCCAGCCTCTTCATCTTGATCTTCTCGGCACTCCAGAGAGTCGCCCTTAAGGCGTTGTACCAGAGAGCGTTGATCTCTATCGGCTTGCCCTGCCGCGGTGTCACCGGACGGCCGTAGATCTTCGCGTCCATCCACGTCAGGGCGTGGTCGCCCTCCCTGATCTCTACGAGCCCGTCCTCTCCGACAAAGAATTTCAGGGAGGGGTTAAAGAGGTAGGAGAAGACGACCTTGAGCGTCTCTTGGAAGAGCTCAACGTCCAGTGGGTTCCGCCGGTGGTACTCGTAAACCCTCAACACGAACCAGAGAGGGGCGTCCACCGTGTCGTAGTTGAGACCGGCTCCTCCCTCACCGAAGGTGTTGGGGAGAAGCCCCTCCTTGATCTCCCTCCCATATTTCAGAAGGATCCGCCTTATCATTGAGTCACCCTGCTCCACCAGGGAGAGCCCGCTCAGGCAGATCAGTGTATCCCTCCCCCAGGGACCGAACCAGGGGTAACCGGCGATGATGTCGTCTCCAACGACGAAATCCCGGGCGGCCATCTGGAGAATCTTCCGGTAATCCGCCAAAGAGTAGAGATCCTCGTCGTTGAGCAGACCGTCGAAGGGGTTCCGCTTCCCAGGATTCTTCCTAGGGTGGTCCTTGGGGAGGGGGAAGTCTTTGTAGAACTCCTCGCTCCGATCGGCCTCCTTCAGAGGCGTCTGCAGAGGCTCTCCCGAGACGATCAACCTCACGCTGGCCCCTTTGCAGAGAGGAACCCGCAGAGTCACAGGAGCCCAGAGGTCTTCTCCTCCATCGTAGCCCCGAGAGGCCTCCAAGGGGTAGTAAACGTTCCGGTAAACCACGTTCTCCTGAGTAAGTTCTCCCCCATCGGCGTAAACAAAGGCCTCGACACCGGTATCCTCTCTTTGAACACGACACGAACGTTCCTGGAGGTCGACAACCAGAGGAACCCTCTCCCAGATTCCCGAAGGGTTGACGCAGTGGTGGTCGCGAAGCGTAAACTTGGGCCTCAAGACCAGGGTGATCGCGCTCGCCCCCAGGTTCGTGTACTTGATGATGACCCCGTTCTTCCCTTGGACCATGAAAATCTCTTTGAAAAGGACGTACTCCTCCGAGAAGGGCACCGAAGAGTAGAGCCCCGAGGGGTACGGGCGGAGCCACGACTTCACCAGGTGCTCGTGGCCGTTGGGAAAGATGCAGTTCGGGTAGCTACTGGAGTCGAGATATGAGACTTGACCCACCCACTCGATTCTCTCTTCCAGAGAGGAGAGGAGGTGAACCCGGCGGAAACCCTCCTGGGAAGCGATCAGGAGGCCATCGTACTTCCTTTGGTTGATGAAGTTCCCATAGCCCAGCGCGTACCCTCCGATGCGGTTTGTCAACAACCATTCATGATGACGGGACTCTCTCTGATACTCGTTCTGCATCGGTCAACACCTCCCCTGAACACAGGGTCAACCCCTTGCGAAAATGTTAACAGAGGGATGAAGAGGTGTCAACTTCAAGCCGCTTTTCAGGTTTGACACCCTAAAACCTTTCGTCTAAAATGGTTTTTATTGGGGAACCTTTCCCCTGGAGAGGATAGAGATGATCGTGGAAGTGGAGAAGAAAACACTACGTTGCTTGATGGAGAGGAGTTTCCGCCTCTACGCCAACCTTCCCAGCCTCAGCCATGTCGGCGACCTTCCTATCACCTACCAGCAACTGCAGGAAAAGATCGCCGACTTGGCGGTCACCCTCCTCTCCCGGAACATCTCCCCTGGAGACAGGATTGCCATCCTCGGCGAGAACAGCCCCAACTGGGTCATCTCCTACATGGCAACCGTCTGCATCGGAGCCGTCGCCGTTCCTATCCTGCCCGGCTTCCCGGAGACTGTAACCCGTCACATCCTCAGAACCTCGGGGGCGGTCGTCCTCTTTGTCTCCCAGAAGCAGAGGAGTAAGGTGGAGGATTTGGACAAAGCCTCTCTTCGCTCCCTCTTCGATCTCGAAGACCTCCAGGAAGAGGTTTTGGAGAAGTCCGGGTCCAACCCCGTTGAAAAGGTCCAGCAGAAGTGGAAGAAGAGGCGGGGCGTCTCCCCCACCTCCTGGGAGATTCTGGAAGAGTTTCCCTCCCCCAATCCGGAAGACCTGGCCTCCATCATCTACACCTCTGGGACCTCCGGTCAGAGTAAGGGGGTCATGCTCTCCCACAGCAACATCACCAACGATGTGATCTTCAGCATCGAACGCTTCCCCATCGACCACAGGGACCGTTTCCTCTCCATCCTTCCCCTCTCCCACACCTACGAAGCCACAGGCGGTCTTCTCAGCCCTCTGGCGGTGGGATCCAGCCTGGTATACCTGAAGGGTCTTCCCACCCCCCAGAACCTTTTGACATCCATGGAAACCGCACGCCCCACCGCTGTTCTCATGGTTCCTCTGATTCTAGACAAGATCTTCCGTCGGCGGATTCTCCCCCAGATCAACTCCAAACCGGTGATCCGCAGCCTCTATAAACTCCCCTACGTCCGGAAGAAACTTCACAAGCTCGCCGGCAAAAAACTGATTAAGTCTTTCGGAGGACGCTTGCGGTTCTTCATGTTCGGGGGCGCTTCCTTGAACAAGGACGTCGAGATCTTCCTCAAGGATGCGGAGATCAGCTACGCCACGGGTTACGGAATGACCGAGACCTCTCCGATCATGACCATCTCCCCCTTCGGGAAGATTCGCTTCGGATCCTGCGGAAAGCCGATTCCCGGCATCGACTTGGCGATTCACAACCCCAACCCTAGAACCGGCGTCGGGGAGATCATCGTCAGGGGGCCAACGGTTATGCAGGGGTACTACAAAAACCCCGAAGCGACTCAAGAGATCTTTCTCCAAGACGGTTGGTTGAAGACAGGAGACCTGGGTTGCTTCGACAACGAAGGGTACCTCTACATCAAGGGACGCTCAAAAAACGTCATCGTCGGTCCCTCGGGAGAGAACATCTACCCGGAGATGATCGAGCAACTCCTCCTCCAGAACAAGTACATCCAGGAGGCCATCGTCTACGAAGAGGCGGATCGGTTGATCGCCAAGGCTTACCTGGACTACGATGAACTGGACAAGGAGTTCCGGCGCAACAAGCTCAACGACGCGGAATCCGAGAAGCTGACCCACGTTCTCCTCGAAGCGGCCAGACAAGAGGTTAACAAGGAGCTTCCCGGTTTCTCACACATCGCCAAGATCGTCGAGCACCCGGAGCCCTTCGACAAGACTCCCACCAACAAGATCAAACGGTACCTCTACGTTCCAAGCAGGAACTGAGACTCAGAGGACGATACTCTCCCACCTCTCCATGAGCTCTTCCCAACGGTCGTAGAGCAGGGGAAGCTCTTCCTTGGTCCTCTTGTAGAGTCGGCCCAGCTCCTTGATCCTCTCCGGGCTTCTCAAGACTTCGGGGTCACAGAGAAGCCGCTCGGCCTCCCCTTTCTCCTCTTCTCTCCTGCGGATCTCCGCTTCCAGCTCTTTCAAAGACTCTTTCAGCTCCCTCTTGACCGGGTAGAGAAGGCGGCGCCGCTCGGCCTCCTCTTTCTTCTTCTCCCGACTCTTCGGTTTGGAAGCATCCTCACCGCCTGAAAGAGCCACAGACGCGCCTCTTTCGGTCTCATCCCCTGAAAGTTCTCTCTCCCGGGCCTTTCGATAGTCCGAGTAGTTCCCCCGGTACTCCCGGACCTCCCCCTCCCTGATCTCGAAAACCCTCTGGGCAAGGCGGTCGAGAAAAGTTCTGTCGTGGGAGATGAGAATCAGCGTCCCTTCGTAGCTCAAGAGTGCCTCTTCCAAGACCCTCCGGGTCGGTCCGTCCAGGTGGTTTGTCGGTTCGTCCAGAATCAGGCAGTTCGAGTTCGTCAGAAGAACCTTCACGAGGGCCAACCGCGATTTCTCTCCCCCCGAGAGAACCTCAACCCGCTTCTCCAGATCCTCTCCACCGAAGAGGAAGGTTCCCAAGAGGTCTCTTTTCCTCTGGTCATCCCACCCCTCGCCGATCTTGTCAACCTCCTGCCAGAGGGTCGATCGGTAGTCGAGGTTCTGAAGACTCTCCTGACAGTACTGGGCGATCTTGACCCCCTGCCCCCTCTCAACGCTTCCTTCCAAGGGAATCTCCTTCCCTGCGAGGAGCCTTCCCATCGTCGATTTTCCGGACCCGTTGACCCCCAGGAGGGCGACTCTCTCGCCACGGAAGAGGGTCAAGGAGAGGTGGCGGAAGAGAAAGGCCTGGTCGTATCCATGGCCGACATTGTCCAAACGGAGAACCTCCCGGGCGGAGCGGGAAGAGGGTGGAAAGCGGAAGCGGACCCTTCGGGAGCTCTCCTCCTCTTCGTTGACCTCCTCCCGAGCCTGGAGTTTGAGGCGGCTTTGAACCTGAGCAGCCTTTGTGGCCTTGTACCGGAACCGTTCCACAAACTTCTGCAGCTCCCTCTCTTTCCCCTCCCTCAGCCTTCTATCCCGTTCCGCCTGCTCTCGACGAAGCTCCTTCTCTTTCAGGTAGACGCTGTACCCCCCCTTGAAGATCGTGATCCTGCCGTTTCGGAGCTCCGCGATGGCCTTGACGGTTCGATCGAGAAAAGTTTGGTCGTGGGAGACCACGAGGAGGGCGCTCTTACTCTTCTGAAGAAAAGACTCCAGCCATTCGAGGGTCTCCGTGTCCAGATGGTTTGTCGGCTCATCCAAGAGGAGAAGGTCCGGATCCTTGAGGAGAAGGAGGGCCAGATGGACGCGCATCTTCCACCCCCCGGAGAGGTTTTTACAAGAGCGGTTGAGATGCCTCTCCCGAAAGCCGAGCCCCTTCAGCACCCTCCGGATCTCTCCCTCGAAAGACCACCCCCCCCGGTGGTGGAACCTTTCGACCGCCTCTTTGTAGCGTTTCAGAAGTTCAGAGGTGGCCTCCTCGCCCGCCTCCTCGAGGCTCTCCTCCAACCCCTCGACTCTCCGTCTCTCCTCCTCCCAACCACTCTCGAGCCGGAGGTAATCCAGAGGGATCAGGTCGCTCTCGAGAGGGGCAAGATCTTGGGGAAGGTACCCGATCCGGAGGGTCCCCTCCCTCTCGACGCTTCCTTCGTCGAGGAGGGTCTCGCCGGTCAAGATCCGAAGGAGGCTTGTCTTCCCGGCACCGTTGTCGCCTACAAGACCGATCCGCGCGCCTTTGGGAATCCGCCATTCCAGTTTTTCGAAGATGGACCGCCCCCCCAAACGAAGGGTGGCGTTCAAGAAGGTGATCATGGGAGTCTAATTTTTCTCGCAGGTAGTAACGATTATACTCCCTGGCGCCTCATTTTCCAAGGCCTTCTCCAAAGGCCTTTCCTTCTTGACTTTCCGCAAGAAATCTTTTAGAGTCCTTCTAAAGGAGGAGCTCATGAAGCCTTGGGGAGAAGAACACACCGTTATCGAAGGGGATACCGATAAGACCCGGATCTTTCTTCCTCAGGAGGAGGGAAAGGAGGCTCCGGAAGAGAAGGAGGGGCCCCTGATTTTCGCCTGGTTGGTAGGTTTGACCGAGCCTCACCTGGACCGAAGCTTTCGAATCGCCTCCGAGCGGTTCTCCATAGGGAAGAACCCCGGCAACAACCTCATCATCCCGGTCCCCTACGTTTCGGCCCAACATGCGTCCATATTCTTCATCGACGGGGCCTTCTCCGTCGACGACCTTCACTCCAGCAACGGAACCACCGTTAACGGCGTCAGGGTGGAACGCGCCCCCCTGAAAGACGACGATATCGTCGCCTTCGGGCCCGTCAGCTACCGTTTCAAATGGCTTCCCCTGGAAAAGGAGGAGTAATGGAAGACAAGACTCGTTGGGAAGAGGTGGACAAGACCAGAATCGAAGGGATGGTAGGGGACAAGACCATTCTCGCCCCGAGAAGGCTCGTCGGCTGGGTAGCCGTCGTCAAAGGACCTCGGCGTGGGGAGGACTTTCCCCTCTTCGAGGGGAGGAACACCCTGGGAAGCTCTTTCCCTTCTCAGATCATCCTCCACGACCCTAACCTCTCCGCCGAACACCTCAGCATCCGTTTCCGCGACGGCGCCTTTTCACTCTTCGACCTTGACTCCGAAGCAGGGGTCTCTCTCAACGGGGAGAGAGCCTTTCACGCCACCCTTGCTGACGGGGACGGGATCATTGCGGGAACCTCCTCCTTTAAGGTCAAGTTCCTCTGATCCCATGAGACTCCGTTACGCCTCTCTCACCCACCGGGGAATGGTGAGAGGGAACAACCAGGACTTCGTCGGCGAGTTCGTCCGGGAGAACCGATGGGCTCTCTTCCTCGTCGCCGACGGAATGGGAGGACACCAGAAGGGGGAGGTAGCCAGCAACATGGCGGTCAACCTCTTCGGGGAGTTCTTCCAGAGAGAGGACAGAGAGGGGAGCAACCCGACGGAGACGCTGTTAAAGATCTTCAGGGAGGTCAACCGCTCAATCCTCCTGGAAGGACGCAGAGATCCCTTGACCAACGGCATGGGCACAACTCTCACCCTCCTCTTGGTCAAGGGGGAGAAGGCCTGGGTAGGGCACATCGGCGATTCTCGGCTCTACAGAATCCGGAATCAAAGGATCGAACAGCTGACCCAGGACCACTCGGTAGTCTGCCGTTTGGTTCGCAACGGCCTCCTGACTCCCGAACAGGCCAAGAACCACCCGCAGAAGAACGTCATCTACCAATCCCTGGGGCTGAAGGAGGAGATCAACCCCGACATCCTCTCCTCTCTCTCCCTCCGTCCTGGAGACCGCTTTCTCCTCTGTAGCGATGGGATCAGCAACGTCCTCTCCGACCAGGAACTCCTCCGTTTCTCCTCCCAAAAGGATCCCCAGAAGGCTGTATCTTTTCTGATTGAGGAGGCAAACCGAAGAGGTTCCCCGGACAACGTCACGGTTTCCCTCGTCGATATCGAAGAGACGGTCTGCGAAGATCAGGACATCACCCCCCTGGATTCCCGAGCCGCCACGATTCCGCATCCTCCGCCGGCACAGAAGCCCCACGCCTCTCTCCCCTCCTCCCTTAAATACCTCCTTCCTCTCCTCGTCATCGTCACCTTCCTCGCCTCCTGGGCTCTTCTTAGACCTTTACGCCATCAAGAGGAGAAAACCGCCCGTCCCGTTCAGAGGCCCCCTCTCCCCTCCCCCCTCTTAGAAAAGGTGGGTGAGGCGACCGCCTCTCTTCCGAATGACCTTGAAGGGTCGGCCCTCTCGGAATCATTCCGCCTCTTTTTTTTCCGTCAGAAGAGGCTCTTCTCCCTTAACCTCCAGGAGCACAACCCCCAAGAGGTAGCGGTTCCCTCCTTCTCTCCCCTGAAGGGGGGGGATCGCCCCCTCCTCCCCCTCTTCAGGGGAGAAGCGCCAGAATACATCGTCTGGACAAACCCACAGGGAACGGCACTGACTCTCGCCAACATCCAGGGCCAAAGGCTTCTCTCCATCCTCCCCCTCACGGGGGAGTCTCCTCTCGAGTTCATAAAAGAGGGGAATACCTGGAGGGTCGCCGCTCTCACCCCTCCCCTGCAAGTCCTTTTCATCGACGAAGGGCTGTTGGTCTTCCGGGATGCGGAGCGGCTTTTTCTCGTCCAATCCTGGAAGAAGACACCCCAAGAGCATATTGCCAGGCACCTGTGCGCAAGCTGTAAGGTCTTCTTCCACCGGGACTCCCTCTTCTGGACCACAGGGAGCGGCGAGTTGCGCCGAATCTACACAGCCGGTTTCGATAGAGGTGAACACTCCCTGGAGCAGATCTCCCTGGAGCATACAGTCTCCCTCTCCGGCCTCTTAGGAATCTTGGACCGAGACCCCCCTCTCCTCCTGAAGGGCGAGGAAACCCTGGACACCAGGGGACGCTCCTTCCCCTACGTCGAAGAGAAATGCCGTTTCGAGAGGTTCTGGACCTCTCCCTCCGGAGAGACCCTTCTAGGCCTCACCTCTGAGAAGAAGCTCTACCTTTTGAAATTTAAACTCATGAATAGATGAGGAGGAAACGATGAAACGCCTTCGCCTTTTCTGCATTCTTCTGCTACTCGTCGCCTTTGGTGCGATGACCGCCTCCGAAACCCTCGACAAGTACCAGATGATGGCCTACAAGGTCAAACCCGGCGTCGTGAAGATTCTTTCAGGAGTCGTCGTCACCATCCAGTATCAACAGAACGAGGCGCCCGTTCAGGAACAGAGCGGAAACGGAGCCACCGGCTCGGGCTTCATCATCAACTCCGACGGCTATGTGACTACCAACGGCCATGTCGTTGAGCTCTGCTACAATTACGATCAAGACAAGAGCAAAGTACTCAACCAGATGATCGTCAACTTCGCCTTGCAGAAACTCCAGCAGGCAGGTGAACAGTTGACCTCCCAGAACGCCACGGCACTGGTTCAGAAATGGATTCAGGAGCACACCCCCCAGATCGTCCAAGACCAGGTGGTCAAGAAGGTCTACATCTCCAACGGGGACGTGTACGACTACGAGATCAAGAAGTACAGCCCCAGCATCGCCGAAGGGGGGAAGGACATCGCCGTCGTGAAAATCGAGGCCCACGACCTCCCGGTTCTCAAGCTGGGCAGCTCCTCGGACCTCAAACTTCAGCAGTTGGTCTTCCCGGTCGGCTACCCCGGAGCGGCCTCTCCCGGCCCCCTGAGCCTTCTCGGAGAGAAGACCTCCCTGGAGGTTTCGATCACCAGAGGAACCGTTTCTGCTCTGAAGGTTGACTACAAGGGCGTTCCGGTTATTCAAACCGATGCGGCCATCACCCATGGCAACAGCGGCGGCCCCGCATGCAACGAAGACGGCGAAGTGATCGGGATCTCCACGTTCGGTTCCCTGGCCTCCGATTCCTACACCGGGGCGCCGAAAGAGGTGGCGGGCTTCAACTTCCTGGTCCCCATCGACACGGCCAAGGAGTTTATCGACGACGCAGGCGTCAAGTACAACCTTTCGAGCAAGTTCAACGAAAAGTATGACCTGGCTTTGGAATCGGTTTGGGATAAGAAGTGGTACGACGCCAAGGAGTACATCGGCTCCGCCCTCATCTTCCTTCAGAACCAACCGGATTTGATCAAGCTGAGGCAGATCGTGGAGGGGAAAATCTCCGACATGGGCTGGCTGGAGAAGCAATGGGCGAAGAACAAGCTGGCGGTCATCCTCTTGGTTCTCATCGTTTTTCTGGTCCTTTTGATCCTGGTCGTCATGGCCTCCTCAAAGGGGAAGAAGAGATCCTCCACAGTCGCCCCGCTTCCAACGGAACCGATCTCTGCTCCGCAGGAGCCGGTCGCGGCCGCACCCGAGAGGGGCGTGAAGGAGTCCGCCACCATCGCCGAGAGCCCTCTCTTCGGTTCTCTGACGGTCACCGTGAACGGACGGGAGTTGGGCACTTATCAGTTGGAGGAAAAAGGGCTGACCATAGGAAGAGACCCCTCCCAGGTTCAGATCGTCGTTCAGGAGAGCATTGTCTCCAAGGTTCACGCCCTGGTTTTGCCCGAAAAAGAGAGGGTCGTTGTCGTCGACAGAGGCTCCACCAACGGGACCTATCTTCGGGGAGAGAGGATAGAGAAAGGCGTCCTCCAGAGCGGCGACTCCTTCACCTTGGGCCAACACGGCCACGTCGTCGTAACCTATCTGAAATAAGAGCTTCTCACAAAAGGGGTCTCCGGCGGGAAGCCGCCGGGGACCCCTTCTCTTTTGTCCCCTTCCCGCTAAAACAGAAGGCTGAGGGAGAGAGCTCCCTCAGTACTCCCTTTTCCGAAGAATCTTCAGACAAGCTTGGATAAACTTGGCCAACCCCTTGTCGTTTCTGACCATCTGGAACCGGTAGTAGCCCCTCTCCTTGTCGGAGATTTCGATAAGAGGGTTGTCCTTTTTGAAGACTTCGAGGGAGACGTCTTGAAGGGAGGAGAGTCCCATGGTCCAGGAACGGCCGTTCCGGGAGTGAAAGACGAGAGAACTCTCGGAGAGGGAGAGAGCACCGAAGATCTTCTCCTCTCTCTCACCGATCTTGGCCACCGGAAAGACCAGAGTCTCTCCGGAACCGATCACCCTACGCAGGTACTCTTTGGCCTTCCTCGACTCCCCCTGCTGCCAGTAGGCCCGGGCCAGCCTCTGGTAGAGCCGGGGAGAGCGGGCACCCTCCGCTTCTGCTTCGAGTCCGGCGGCGATGGCCTTTGCGTAATCCCCCCTCTCCATCATCCGGTCCATCTCTCCCCAGAAGGGGGACTCCCCCTCTGAAGAGGGAGGCTGAACACTCTTAGCCTCGACCACCACAGGCGGGGC
>JAMOAD010000253.1 GCA_023621955.1 Acidobacteriota bacterium | reverse complement strand
GAAGGGATCATCGGAGGCAAGCTCCTAAGCCCCTACTACCAGGGGGTCATGGCGGCGGAGATGGGCTTTCAGGTTCTCAACGGCGAAAAGATCTCCGACGTGCCTCCCATTGTGCAGAGCGCGGACAGATACACCTTCGATTACGAAGAGCTGAAGAGGTTCCACGTCGATATCCGCAACCTTCCACAGCCCAACACGTTGATCAACACTCCCTTCTCTTTCTATGAAGAGTACAGGAGCCTCGTTTGGACAGTACTTGCCGCGATCGGCGGGCTGACGGTGGTGATCTTCGTCCTTCTCGTAAACATACTCCAGAAAAGGCGTACCCAGAAGGCTCTCCAGTACAGGCTCAAGCTTGAGGCACTGATATCGAAGGTCTCGACCCGATTTCTGGAGGTTGGTGAAGAGGGCCTGGAGGAGGCCCTCCGCTTTACCCTTCAGGAGATCGGTCTCTTCTGGCAGATTCGCTGGACAGGCATTCACTTCTTTCACTCCCCTCCCACCCTTCCCAAGGAGATCTGCTGGAAAGACGGGGTGGGGGAGGCTGTTCTCTTCCCCTTCCCCCTGCCCTGGCTCTTTGAAAAGATGCAGGAGGGGAAGCTCCTGAGCCTGGCCAGGGGGGATCTTCCCGCCGAGGCCGATCGGGAAAAGCATTGGATGGAAAAGGAGAATCTGCTCTCTTTCCGTGCGGTTCCTCTTGTTTACGGCTCCACGGTACAGGGGTTCCTGATCCTGTTGGCCGCCGACGGCGAGAGGGGGTGGGGGGGGGATGAGGACCGCCACCCCTTGAGCATGATGGCGGAGACGCTGGTAAGCGCCTACGAGAGAACCAGGGCCGAGAGGGAGCGGACCGAGGAGAGGAGGAGTCTAGAGACGCTGATGAGCAACCTGCCGGGGATGGTCTACCGGTGTAAGAACGATGAGGCCTGGAGCCTGGAGTTCCTTTCCGAGGGTTGCAGTGAGCTGACCGGCTACTCTCCCGGCGAGCTCGTTGGCAAACCCGGTCTGAGCTACTGGAGTCTGGCCTATGAGGAAGACCGTCCCGAGATGGAGAGAGAGATCAGGGACGCTCTCCAAGAGGGCCGTCCCTTCAGGATGACCTACCGGATTCGTCGAAAAGACGGCGAAGAGCGTTGGGTTTGGGAGCAGGGGAGGGAGATGACCGATAGGCATGGGGGAGTAACCGCCGTGGAGGGGTTCGCCACGGACATCACCGACAAGAAACGAAGCGAGGAGCTGGCCCAGCTTCAGGAGCAGAAGTTGATGCAGACCGACAAGATGGCCTCCCTGGGGATTCTCGTCTCCGGGATCGCCCATGAGATCAACAACCCCAACAACTTCATTCAGCTGAACGCCAAGATCTTCGCGAGGGTGTGGGAAGATCTTCGCTCCATTCTCGACGAGTACTGCGAAAGGGAGGGGGACTTCCTCTTAGCCGGCAACCCCTATTCCACCTCTCAAGAAAGGGTTACCGAGCTGATCGAAGGGGTTGCCCAAGGTTCGGAGAGGATCAAGAAGATCGTGAACAGCCTGAAGGATTACTCCCGGAAGGACAGCGGAAAACTCAACCAGAGCGTGAGCTTGAACGAAGTTGCCGAATCCGCCGTGACCATCGTCTTCAATCTGGTGAAGAAGAGCACGCGCCATTTCTCCGTGCGCCTTCAAGAGGGCCTTCCCCCAGTTATGGGAAACTTCCAACAGCTGGAACAGGTTGTTATCAACCTGATTACCAACTCTTGCCAAGCCCTCTCCTCTCCGGACGAAGAGGTCGAACTGTCAACCTTCTACGAAGAAGGGCGGGTCAAACTGAGGGTACGGGACCAGGGGAGCGGAATCACCGGTGAGAGCATGAAGCACATCTTCGACCCCTTCTACACGACCAAGAGGGAGACCGGGGGAACCGGTCTGGGCCTCTCCATATCCTACAACATCCTAAAAAACCACGGGGGAGAGCTCATCTTCGATTCTGAGCCCGGCCGGGGAACCTCGGCGACCATCTCCTTACCGCCCTTCCGGTTGGAGAAGAAAGACCCCGAAGAGGAAAACCAGTGAAGAAAAGATCATTCCCCTCTTTACCCGTCCTTCTCGTGGACGACGAGACGGCGTTTCTACAGAGCGCCGCCTTCATTCTCAATTCAACCAACATCACCAACGTCGTCCTCTGCGACGACAGCCGCAGGGTCATGCCCCTTCTCAGCGAGCAGGCTTTTTCGGCCATCGTCCTGGATATGTCCATGCCCAACGTGACCGGCGGGGAGCTTTTACCCCAGATCGTCCGCGACTACCCCGAGACCCCGGTCCTCATC
>JAMOAD010000288.1 GCA_023621955.1 Acidobacteriota bacterium | reverse complement strand
GACGAAGACCGACCTGGTCGAAGGGAACTCCCCCTACGGTGCCTCAACCATCGCCGGAGGAAGGGGGGAACGGACGCCTACGGATGCGGAGAGAGAGGCCGCCCGTTTCTTGGGGGGCCGGGTCGCGGAGATAGCGAAGAGGCTCAGAGGGTGATCACTCTGATCTTGGGGGAGAGTCTCTCCTGAAGGATCGACTGGATGGTCATAAGGGTTCCCCTGCCGCTGCTCATGCAACCTAAACAGGCGCCGCTGTAGCGGATATACACCTCCACGGTTTCGGGGTTCTCCTTGACGTCCACGATCTCCAGGTCGCCTCCGTCCCGGGAGAGGAGGGGGCGGACCTCCGCTTCGATGATCTTCTCGATGGCCTTGAACTTCCTCACCAAGGGGAGTTCTGGAAAACCGCCCTCTACCTCCGCCTTCCTGAGGTTCTCCCGCTCCATGGCGGCCCGGGTCTCCCTGAGAATATCCACGAGGTAGTACTTCTTCTTCTCGTGGCCCCCGGGTTGGACACAGGATTTACAGAAGGCTCCGGCTTTGGTGAAGCGGGTGATCTCCTCGACGGTCTTGAGGTCGTTGATGCGGATGACGTCCTGAACGGTCTTGAGGCTGACCCTGGCGCATTCGCAGACGATCTCTTCCTTTTCGAGTTCCCGGGAATCGACGCCTTTGTAGATGGCGGCGGCCCTTTTGATAACATCGTAGGCCATGACACTGCAATGCATCTTCTGAGGGGGGATGGCGGGTTCATCCTCCTTGTCCCTCAGGTGAAACTCGATGTCCACGTTGGTGATCTTCACCGCCTCGTCAACGGTCTTCCCGATGCAGAGTTCGGCCATCAGGTCGCTGGAGGCGATGGCGGTGCCGCAACCGAAGCTCTTGAACTTGGCGTCCACGATGGTGTCGGTTTTCGGGTCCACGAGCCAGAAGAGTCTGACGGCGTCGCCGCAGGCCTCCGCACCGTAGTCGGCCACGATCAACTTGAGCCTCTTCGCGTCGGCCTCCTCCTGGGTGATGTCGCCCCTGTGACGGGGGTTGTCCATCCTGTCGCTCACCTTCTGGGAGTACTGCTCCCAGAGAGAACCGCCGATAAGGTCTTTCTTAGCCATGGGTCACCTCGAACTCTGCGTGTAGGTAGAAGAGATGCTTCTGAGACGTTCCACCGTGTGGACCAGGATCTCGCTTGCTTTATCGATCTCCTCTTCGGTGGTGAAACGGGAGAGGCTGAAGCGGACTCCCGTATGGGACAACTCCTTATCGATACCGATCGCCAGGAAGGTGGGGTTCGGCTCCAGGGATTCCGAGGCGCAGGCGCTGCCGGTTGAGGCGGCGACGCCGTGGTGGTTCAGATCCCAAATCAGAGCCTCTCCCTCGATTCCCCGGAAGCTGGCCAAGGTGGTGTTGGGAGTGCGGGGTTGACCCTTTCCGATGACCAGGGTGTCCGGGAGGGAGAGAACGACGGCTTCAAACTTGTCCCTCAAACGGCGGACCTCCTTCTCTTCGTACTCCAGGGCGTTGACGGCCAACTCCATGGCCATACCCATGGCGACCAGGCCGGCCACGTCGAGGGTTCCCGCCCTCCGGCCCCCCATCTGTTCGCCGCCGTGGAGGAGGGGGGTGAGCTTCACTCCCTTCCGGATGTAGAGACCTCCGACCCCTTTGGGGCCGTGGAACTTGTGGGCGCTGAAGGTGAGAAAATCGACGGGTGTCTTCTGGACGTCCACAGGAATCTTCCCGATGGCCTGGACGGCGTCGGTGTGGAAGAGGACACCCTGCTCCTTGGTGTATTCGGCCAGCTCCTGAATGGGGAAGATCAGCCCCGTCTCGTTGTTGGCGGTCATGATGGAGACCAGAGCCGTCTTATCGGGGTCCAGGTTGGCCTTCAGCGTCTCCAGGTCCACAATGCCCTGGTCGTTGACCGGGAGGTAGACCGCCTCGGCGCCGACGCTCTCCAGGAAGCGGCAGGTATGGCTGACGGCGGGGTGTTCGACCTGGGTCGTGATGATCCTCTTCTTGGGGGAGTTGCGGATGATGTCGAAGTAGACTCCCTTGAGGACATTGTTGTTCCCCTCGGAGCCGCATCCGTTCACGAGGATGTCGTCCTCATCGGAGGCGTTAATCCCCGCGTAGAGCCGGTCGACGGCTATCCGCAGGTAGGGATGAATCTCCGTCCCGAAGGTGTGAAGAGAGTTAGGGTTTCCGTAGAGTTGGGTCAGGAAAGGGTCCATCGCCTCCTTGACCTTGGGGTCCACCAAGGTGGTGGCGTTGTTGTCCAGGTAGATTCTCTCCATGAGCCCTCCCGGGAAGACCTTG
>JAMOAD010000106.1 GCA_023621955.1 Acidobacteriota bacterium | reverse complement strand
GACGAAGACCGACCTGGTCGAAGGGAACTCCCCCTACGGTGCCTCAACCATCGCCGGAGGAAGGGGGGAACGGACGCCTACGGATGCGGAGAGAGAGGCCGCCCGTTTCTTGGGAGGCCGGGTCGCGGAGATAGCGAAAAGACTCAGAGGGTGATCACTCTGATCTGGGGGGAGAGCCTCTCCTGAAGAATCGTCTGGATGGTCATGAGGGTTCCCCTGCCGCTGCTCATGCAACCTAAGCAGGCGCCGCTGTAGCGGATATAAACCTCTACGGTTTCGGGGTTTTCCTTGACGTCCACGACCTCTAGGTCGCCTCCGTCCCTGGAGAGGAGGGGGCGGACCTCCGCCTCGACGATCTTCTCGATGGCCTTGAACTTCCTCACCAAGGGGAGGGCGGGAAAGCCACCCTCTGTCTCCGCCTTCCTGAGGCCCTCCCTCTCCATGGCGGCCCGGGTGTCCCTGAGAATGTCCACGAGGTAGTACTTCTTCTTCTCGTGGCCCCCCGGTTGAACGCAGGATTTGCAGAAGGCTCCGGCCTTGGTGAAGCGGGTGATCTCCTCGACGGTCTTGAGGTCGTTGATCCGGATGACGTCCTGAACGGTCTTGAGGCTGACCCTGGCGCATTCGCAGACGATCTCTTCCTTTTCGAGTTCCCTGGAATCTACGCCCTTGTAGATGGCGGCGGCCCGTTTGATGACATCGTAGGCCATGACACTGCAGTGCATCTTCTGAGGGGGAATGGCGGGTTCGTCCTCCTTATCCCTCAGGTGGAACTCGATGTCCACGTTGGTGATCTTCACGGCCTCGTCGACGGTCTTCCCGATGCAGAGTTCGGCCATCAGGTCGCTGGAGGCGATGGCGGTGCCGCAACCGAAGCTCTTAAACTTAGCGTCCACGATGGTGTCGGTTTTTGGGTCGACGAGCCAGAAGAGTCTGACGGCGTCGCCGCAAGCCTCCGCACCGTAGTCGGCCACGATCAGCTTGAGCTTCTTCGCGTCGGCCTCCTCCTGGGTGATGTCGCCCCTGTGACGGGGGTTGTCCATCCTGTCGCTCACCTTCTGGGAGTACTGCTCCCAGAGAGAACCGCCGATAAGATCTTTCTTAGCCATGGGTCACCTCGAACTCTGCGTATAGGTAGAAGAGATGCTTCTGAGACGTTCCACCGTGTGGACCAGGATCTCGCTTGCTTTATCGATCTCCTCTTCGGTGGTGAAACGGGAGAGGCTGAAGCGGACTCCCGTGTGGGACAACTCCTTGTCGATACCGATCGCCAGGAAGGTGGGGTTCGGCTCCAGGGATTCCGAGGCGCAGGCGCTGCCGGTGGAGGCGGCGACGCCGTGGTGGTTCAAGTCCCAGATCAGGGCTTCCCCCTCGATTCCCCGGAAGCTGGCCAAGGTGGTATTGGGGGTGCGGGGTTGACCCTTTCCGATGACCAGGGTGTCCGGGAGGGAGAGAACGACGGATTCGAACTTGTCCCTCAGGCGGCGGACCTCCTTCTCTTCGTACTCCAGGGCATTGACGGCCAACTCCATGGCCATTCCCATGGCGACCAGGCCGGCCACGTCGAGGGTTCCCGCCCTTCGGCCGCCCATCTGTTCACCGCCGTGGAGGAGGGGGGTAAGCTTCACACCCTTCCGGATGTAGAGGCCGCCGACCCCCTTGGGGCCGTGGAACTTGTGGGCGCTGAAGGTGAGAAAATCGACGGGTATCCTCTGGACATCCACCGGAATCTTCCCGATGGCCTGGACGGCGTCGGTATGGAAGAGGACCCCCTGCTCCTTGGTGTATTCGGCCAGCTCCTGAATGGGGAAGATCAGCCCCGTTTCGTTGTTGGCGGTCATGATGGAGACCAGTGCCGTCTTATCGGGGTCCAGGTTGGCCTTCAACGTCTCCAGGTCCACGATGCCCCGGTCGTTGACCGGGAGGGAAATCACCTCGGCGCCGACGCTCTCCAGGAAGCGGCAGGTATGGCTGACGGCGGGGTGTTCCACCTGGGTCGTGATGATCCTCTTCTTAGGGGAGTTGCGGATGATGTCGAAGTAGACTCCCTTGAGGACATTGTTGTTCCCCTCGGAGCCGCATCCGTTCACGAGGATGTCGTCCTCGTCGGAGGCGTTGATTCCCTCGTAGAGCCGATCGACGGCAATTCTAAGGTAGGGGTGAATCTCAGTCCCGAAGGTGTGCAGGGAGTTAGGGTTCCCGTAGAGTTGGGTCAGGAAAGGGTCCATCGCCTCCTTGACCTTGGGGTCCACCAAGGTGGTGGCGTTGTTGTCCAGGTAGATTCTCTCCATGAGCCCTCCCGGGAAGACCTTG
>JAMOAD010000238.1 GCA_023621955.1 Acidobacteriota bacterium | reverse complement strand
AAGAAAGAGGAGGAAGAGTCTCTTCAAAGTTTGCTCCTCAGGAGAACGACGGCGTAGGCCTGAGAGGCTCTGTTCTCGCCGACTTCACCAATTTTTTCGTTGGTTTTGGCCTTCACGGAGACCCGTTCCTGGGGAATTCCCAGAAGAGGGGAGAGGGAAGACTTGATCTCGTCGACGTAGGGGCCGATCTTCGGCTCCTCCATGATGACGGTGGTATCGATGTTGACAACCTCGAAACCTCTTTGGCCGACACATTTCATGGTCTCCACCAGGAGACGGCGGGAGTCCGCCCCCTTGTAGCGAGGATCCTTGTCGGGGAAGTGGGAACCGATGTCCCTCTCCCCCAGGGCGCCGAAGAGGGCGTCGATAACCGCGTGGATGAGGATATCCCCGTCCGAGTGGGCGACCCAATGTTTGTGGTAGGGAATCTCCACTCCCCCCAAGACGATTTTCTCCCCAGGTTCTTCGAGACGGTGGATATCGTAACCTAAACCTATTCTCAGATCGACCATGCTCTCCTCCTCAGAACTCCTCACTGAGTATAAGATAGGGGAGCGAGGAAAGCAAGGCGGGATGGCCTTCCTGATTGGCCTCTTCCTCTGAGGGTTGTTTGGCGGTATAATTCTCTGATCACAGAACCTGGAGAGAAAAGTGATGAAGAAAGGGATACTCTTGGTTGGGATTCTCTTTGTGGCACTCCCCCTCTTCTGCGAGGGGATTCAGCTGGAAAAGAAAGGCCTCACCTACGGGAAGGGAGCCGTCGATTTCTCGCTCCTCTACGCCATAGAAATGGGCTATGACATGAAAAACGTTGCGGAGAGCGTGAAGTTGCTCTCCGGTTCGCCAGACCTGAAGCTTGAGGAGCTCTCCATCAAGAAGCTGGAAAAACCGGAGGGAAAGTACATCGCCATGAGCGGCCGTTTGGTCCCTGCCGGGAAGGGTGCCTACGAGCTCGACAACCTGACCCTCAAGATCAGCTATGAACTCTGCGGTGAAGATTCCAATATTTGCCTCATGGCCAAGACCATCGAGGAGACAATGCCTCTGGACGGCAGTAAGCTTAAGGGCGGAGCCTTCTCCTTCTCCCCCTGGACCCTGGCCTTCCTCTTCCTCTCGGGAGTGGCGACCTCCTTCACCCCCTGCGTCTTCCCCCTGATCCCCTTGATCTTCGGGTTCATCGGCGCCTCCGGGAAGAGCGTGAAGAAAGCCCTCTCCCTCTCCGCGGTGATGGCGCTCACCATGAGCCTGGTTTACGCCCTGCTCGGAGTCGCCGCCGCCCTCTCGGGGAAAGTTTTCGGAACCGCCATGAGCAGTCCCTGGTTCTTCGTCGGTGCCGGACTTCTGATGGCCCTCATGGGAATCTCCATGTCCGGACTCCTTCCCTTTAAGACCCCCGCCTCGGTCTCCAAGGCCCTGACAGGGTACAAGGGGAAAGGATACCTTTCGGCGATGATGATGGGACTCTTCCTTGGAGCCCTGGGCGCCCCCTGCATCGCTCCGGTTCTGATTTCCGTCTTGACCTATGTCTCCAGTACCCAGAACGGGGTGGCCGGAGGGGTGATGCTCTTCACCTACGCCCTGGGGATCGGGACCGTCTTCACCGGGGCTGGGATTCTCTCCCTCTCGCTGGGGAAACGGTTCCCTCAGGGGGAGTGGATGGGCTTCGTCAAGACCCTTTTCTCCTACCTGATCATCGGCGGCGGCTGTTACTTCATCGACAAGGGGTTGCAGACCGGATGGCTGGTTCCCCTCTTCCTCCTTTTCCTGGGCGGCTGGCTCGTTAAACAGGCCTGGTCGTGCAAGCCTCTGGTACGAGCGGGCTTCGTGGTTCTTGCCTTGGCCTCTTGGGTCGTCCCCTTCCAGAAGGTCTACACTACGGCCCGGGAGTACGGTCAGAAGAGGAGCGACATCGCCTGGGAAAAGGATCTGACCCAGGCCCAGAGCGTGGCCAAAGGGGACGGCCGCCTGCTCTTCATCGATTTCTCCGCGGATTGGTGCGACAACTGCAAGAAGCTGGAGAAGGAGCTTGAGGTTCTCTATCCCAACCTCAAGGAGAAGCTGGTCTTCGTGAAGGTGGACATGACCAAATCCGGAGAGGTTCAGGACACCATGGCCAAGAAGTACAACATCATCGGGCTTCCCGGCGTCGTCATCCAGTGCCCTCAGGGTAAACACATCCAGACCTTCTTCGGTTTCCCCGGGAAGAAAGAACTCGAAAAAGCGCTTACCGACTCTTTCGCCAAAGGCGAGAGCGAGTGTGGAGGTTGAGAGAATGAAAGAGTACAAGGTCGATAAAGCCGGGTTTCAGGAGGCGGTTCAGGGCTC
>JAMOAD010000087.1 GCA_023621955.1 Acidobacteriota bacterium | reverse complement strand
AGGTTGAACAAAAAACTTTTTCATCTCCATAGATGGCTCCTCGGCTCAACGAAGCCGCTCTTCCAGATCGGCCAGGGCGTTGAGGTAGTGAAGGTAGGCCTGTTCCGGAGAGTCGTAGGGGGAGAAGTACTTATGAACGTCTCCGTCCTGAAAGTATTTCGTGCACATGTAGTAGAAGTGGTCTGACGTGGAGAGGCGTCTGGCTGGTTCTAGGAGGTCCGACCTGCCCTTCTCCTTGATTTTGCCGAGAATGCCGTAGAAGCTGTCGGCGGCGTTCTTCTGCATGTCGTTTTCCAACCAAGCCGAGAGGTCCCTCTCCGTGTCCGCCCAGGAGACCGGTTCCGGGAAAGAGAGCACTTCGGGTTCATAGTTGACATCATCGACGACATCCGAGGGCCAACCGAAGCTTAAGAAGGGTCTTTTGAAGATCTCGCCGGGGAGGCGGCGGAGGAAGTGAAAGATTCCCGAATCTTCCCACTGGTGCTCCCCAAAGGTCTCGTAGTCCATGAAGAGGTTGAGGAAGAGATTTTTGTTCTCCTTCTCGATCAGAGGAAGTCGAGAGACCCACTCCACAAACTTCTCCACCGTTAGGGGGTACTCCACCCACCCCTTGTTGGAGAAACGGAAGGCGATATCGTCGGCCAAGGAGTAGAACTTCAGCAGGAGAAAGAGTTTGTGGTTGTAACTCTTATAGGCGTAGAGGGGGGAGCGCCAACCGAGAATCCGTTCGACCCCTTCCGCCAAGACGGCTTTGAACCCCTCCTCCTCCCAGACGACGTCGCTCAGCTTGTCGTGGTAGATGAGCTCCGTATTCCGAAAGACCATCGGGGAGAAGCCGAATTCGCTCTCCATGAGCTTCCTGTGCATCCTGACCTGTTCGATGAACTCCTCCCTGCGGATATCGTCGTAATCCGGACGGGCAAAGGAGAGGGAGTGGTAGTAGGTCTCGCCGAGGAACTCGACGCACCCACTCTGGGCCAATCGGCGGAAAGAATCGAGGACCTCCGGGGCGTAGAGGCGGAACTGCTCGATAGCCGTCCCGGTGATCGAGAAGGCCACCCGAAATTGCCCCTCGTACTTATCGATAAGTTCCAAGAGGAGCTTGTTCGTGGGCAAGTAACACTTCTCGGCCACCTTCTTCATGACCTGGGAGTTCAGGTTTTCGTCGAAGTAATCGGGATCGGCGCCGATGTCCAGAACCCTGTAAGGCTTCAAGCGGAAGGGCTGATGAACCTGGAAATAGAAGACGATCTTCAGCATGATAATTCCTTATAGATCTTAATGATTTTTTCCACCGCTATGTCCCATTCGATCTTGTGAACCTCTTTCGCCCCCTCCCGAGCGATTCGCCGAACCTCTTCAGGGTGGCCGATGAGCCGATCTATAGTCTCCACCATCTTGTCGATATCCCAAAAATCGATTTTGTAAGCGTTTTTCACCACCTCCGCCACCCCGGCGTTCTTCGAGATGATCACCAGAACCCCCCTGGCCATGGCCTCCAAGGGCGCGATCCCGAAGGGCTCGGAGATGGAGGGCATCACGAAGATGTCGGAACTTCTAAGGATGAGTTGTACCTGCTTGTGGTTGAGGAAGCCTGTGAAGAGGAACCGGTTCCGGAGTCTATGGGAAGCGGATCTGTGGATCATCTTGTTCATCATGTCCCCTCCTCCGGCCATGATGAAGTGAACCTCCGGATGCCTGTCGTGAATCCGGGAAGCCACCTCGAGGAAGTAGTCCGGTCCCTTCTGAAGGGTGATCCTCCCCAGAAAGAGGACCGTTGGGTCCTTGAAGAGGCGTCGAGGACGAGCCTCCCTGTACTCCTTTGTGGCTTCGTAGGCGTTGTGAACCACCCTGAGTTTGCCGGTATCGACGGAATACCTGGAGTGGACCATTTCGGCGGTATAGTTGGAAACCGCAATAACCCTGTCCGCGGCCTCCAGCCCCGCCCATTCGATCCTGTGGATCCTCTCGTCCCCCCACCCTCCGGCACGGTCGAACTCGGTCGCATGGACGTGTAGTACCAGAGGCTTACCGCTCATCCTCTGAACCATCACCGCCGCGGGAACCGTCAACCAATCGTGGGCGTGAACAATGTCGAAGTCCAGATCCTGGGCGATTCGAAAAGCCCGCATGGTCATCTCCCGGACCTTCTTGAAGATGTTCTCACCCTCCGAGAAGGTTAAGGTTCTGAGGATGTCGCGGAAGCTCGACACGCTCGTCTCACTCTCTTCGACGATCCTCTCCCAGACAGGAGAGCCTGTAAAGCCTGGCTCCAGGTAGCTTTCGGGCTGAGAGGAGATCCCCAGCGAGAGGAGCCGCTCGCTC
>JAMOAD010000295.1 GCA_023621955.1 Acidobacteriota bacterium | reverse complement strand
TTTTCTCCTGGTGCCTTGGTTTGAGAGAGCAGCCCTCTGATTTATTAAGGACACTTCCTCTTTTCTGGATCCCCTCTCTCCCCTTTTTTCCTCTTGGAGTCTACTAAGGACACTCCCTTTTTAATAACTGAGCCTCGTCCCTCGGTTTCTCCTTCTGTTGTTCTGGGCTAAGATCGCGGGTTCCCTAAAATCTACTGGGGACACTCACTAAATACTCTTCAAGGAAGCATCCCAAGAGGATCGGACCGGATCGCCGCTTTTCAGTGGCTTCCTCTGCCTTCACTCAACCTTTCAGGGAGGCCTCTTCAAAGAACTCTTAACGTTTATGGCGAAAGGGGGAAAAGTCTCTCTGTGCCTACACGGTCCTTTCCAGAGATGTTCTCTCTCGGGTTTCTTAAAATCGGAAATTCTAGTTATCGGTTGTAAAGAGACGATGCCTTAACTATACTAAAACACGGCCCTTTAATAAGGAGAAAAGATGGCGGAATTTGAAAAGTTGATCTCTCAGATTAGCAATATCATCTGGGGCTACCCCTTGTTGATTCTTCTCTTTGGCACTCATATTTTCCTGACCTTTAAGCTGAAGTTTATTCAGCGTTATACCGGCAAAGCGATTAAGCTCTCTCTTCAGAGAAGCGAGGAGGGAGAGGGGGATGTCAGCCAGTTCGGCGCTTTGACGACCGCCTTGGCCGCCACTATAGGCACAGGGAACATTGTGGGCGTTTCGACGGCCATCGCTGCTGGAGGGCCCGGGGCTGTTTTCTGGATGTGGCTGACCGGTGTCTTTGGAATCGCTACCAAGTATGCCGAAGCTCTTCTGGCCGTTAAATATAGGGTAAAAACCAAAGACGGCCTCATGGCGGGTGGCCCGATGTACGTTTTGGAGAGGGGGATGAAGAAGAAGTGGCTGGCCGTTCTCTTTGCCGCCCTCATGGCCTTTTCCGCCTTCGGCATCGGGAACATGGTCCAGGCCAACTCGGTTTCTATGATGCTCCGGGAGACTTTCAACGTTCCTCCTTGGATAACCGGTATCGTCGTGGCCCTCTTGGTGGGAAGCGTTATTCTCGGTGGAATCAAGAAGATCTCCAAAGTTTGCGAGATGCTTGTTCCCTTCATGGCAATCTTCTTTGTTGTGGGAAACCTGATCCTTCTTGCCCTACGCTTCTCCACGCTCTTCGATTCCATCTGGCTGATTCTGAAGAGTGCTTTTGTCGGGGCAAATCCCATTATCGGAGGGTTTATCGGAGCGAGTTTTAAGGAAGCCATCCGTTTTGGTGCGGCCCGCGGTCTTTTTTCTAACGAATCGGGCATGGGGAGCGCGCCCATCGTGGCCGCTGCGGCTCAGACGAAGAACCCTACGCGCCAGGCCCTGGTCTCCTCCTCTGGGACCTTCTGGGATACCGTTGTCATGTGTGCCATCACGGGGATTGTCATCGTGAACTGTGGCTACTGGACGAAGGGATTAGACGGGGCGGCTCTTACCAAAGCAACTTTCGACGACATCCCCATTTTGGGGCCCGTGGTCTTGGCGGTTGGCCTCTTAACCTTCGTCTTTGCCACAATCATCGCCTGGAGCTACTATGGGGAAAAAGCGGCGGAATACCTCTTCGGAACCAAGGCGGTGCTTCCCTACAGATGGGCATGGGTGATCATGGTCTTCGTGGGGTCGATTCTCTCTCTCCCGATCGTCTGGTCCTTCGCCGATGTCGCGAACGGCATCATGATCATTCCTAATCTTGTCTCCCTGATCCTTCTCAGCGGGGTCGTTGTTCAGGAGACAAAGGAGTACCTATGGGATGGTGAAAAAAGGAGTGAGCCGGGCGCAGACGAAAAGCGTTGATCGGAGGATTCTTCCGAATATCTCTAATGCCTCTTGTCAAACAGGGTGAGGAGCCGTTGGGATACTCTTGGGAGAGTTCAATGTTGCGCTGGATGAACAGATAAACATGGGAGTTTCTCCCGTTGGAGAAAGCACTCTCTTGCGGAGGTAAAGGAGAACCGTATCCAACTCTTACCTTGTGAGCCCAAAGCACTCCGATCTACTAGGGACACTCCCTAAATTCTCTTTTCCTCTTTCCCTTGCCTCAGAATCGAATCACAACTACCATAGAGGTGAAAAAGATCTTTCCGCGACCTGGGGGGGCGGAGAGAGATGAGGAGGGAGCGTCCAGGGGGAGCTCCTCCTCTTCGGCGACCCGTCTCTTCCCGTTGCGGAAAAGGGGGAGGTGCGCCATGGCCAGAGTGGCTCGAGTCAAGGCCCAAGGGAAGGAGGGGTTCTACTTCATCACCTGCCGTGCCGCCGGCCTGGAGGGTGAGTGCCCCTTTG
>JAMOAD010000271.1 GCA_023621955.1 Acidobacteriota bacterium | reverse complement strand
TGGGAATCGATAAAAACTCCCCCTCTCAGAATCTCACGGACCAGGAGGAGGCTCAAGTCGTCTCCTACATCGAGTTAATGGCCCACGCCGTCATTTCCGCTCCTCCACCGGAACGCCCCAAGGAAGAGAAGATCGACAAACCTGAGCCCAAGGCCGCTCACAAGGCGCCCACCCCGGAGGTTAAGGCCCCCCAGCCGGAACCTCCGAAAGCGGAGGCTCCCAAGAGCGCGGCGCCGGTGCCCCCTCCCCAAGAGAAGGTCGAGGTGAAGCCCTCCCCCAGGGTCGAAGTCAAACCCCCGGTTCAGCCGCCCCACCCCGTCGCCCCGAAACCGCCGGTTCCTCCCAAGGTCGAGCCAAAGCCCGTGGAGACGAAGACTCCGGCCTCTCCGGCCGCGAAGCCCGTCGCCCCCGCTCCCGCCAAAGAGAGCAGACCCGCCGAACACCACCGGCAGGAAGAGCGTCACCCCTCCCGTGATCAGAAGCGGCCTCCCGCCGCCCAGCAGAAGGCTCACACCGCCCCCAAGGCCGAGCCTAAGGCCCCCCCCGCCCCGAAGGAAGAGGCGGATGTCGACCGGAAGCGCCGGGACAAGAAGTTCTTCGAGAAGGGAAAGAGCGAGGGAACCATCACCATCTCCGAAGGGATGACCATCAAGGATCTCTCCGAGAAGATGGGCGTCAAGGCGAAGGACATTCTTCAGAAGCTCCTGGCCAAAGGGGTTCTCTACACCGTCAACAAGAGCCTCTCCCTGGAAGAGGCCCAGATGATCCTCGACCTCTTCGGAATGGAGTGCAAATCCATCAGCTTCGAAGACAAGGTTCTCGAAGACGTCCGTGAAGAGGAGACCCAGGGCGGAGAGGAGTCTCTCTGCGAGCGTCCCCCGGTGGTCACCGTCATGGGCCACGTCGACCACGGCAAGACCACGCTTCTGGACACTATCCGCCACACCCACGTGGCCGCCAAGGAGCACGGAGGGATCACCCAGCACATCGGAGCCTCCAAGATCCTCTTCAAGAACAAGCCCATCGTCTTCATCGACACTCCCGGCCACGAAGCGTTCACGAAGCTCCGGCTCCGGGGCGCCAACGTCACCGACCTGGTCATCCTGGTCGTCGCCGCCGACGACGGTGTCAAGCCTCAGACCATCGAGGCGATCAACCACGCCAAGTCCGCGGGCGTTCCCATCATCGTCGCCATCAACAAGATCGATAAACCGGACGTCAACCTCCTCAAGGTCAAGCAGGAGCTCGTCCAGTACGGGATCGTCGTCGAGGAGTACGGCGGGGACGCCGTCTGCGTGCCCGTCTCCGCGAAGAAAGGCATCGGTATCGAGGACCTGCTGGACATGATTCTCCTGGTCGCGGAGGTTCACGAATTCAAGGGCAACCCCAGGATCCCCGCCAAGGGAACGATCCTGGAGGCCCAGCTCGACCCCCAGAGGGGTCCCATCGCCTCGGTCCTGATCCAGGAGGGGATACTCTCCCTCGGGGACGCCTTCATCTCCGGGAGCACCGCCGGACGGGTTCGGGCCCTCTTCGACGACAAGGGCAAACGCCTCAAGGAGGCGAAGATGGTGACGCCCGTCGAAGTCAGCGGCTTCGAGGAGGTTCCCTCCGCCGGAGACTCCTTCCAGGTGGTGAACACCATCGAGAAGGCCCAGCAGATCTCCCTGCTGAGAAAGCAGATGGCCGTCGACGAGAAGAGGAACAAGACGGCAGGCCGCCTCTCCCTCAACGACCTCTTCGACAGGATCAAGGAGAAGGAGGTTCAGAAGCTTCCCCTGATCCTCAAGACCGACGTTCAGGGTTCCATGGAGGCCATCGAGGACAGCCTGGCCAAGATCCAGCACCCCGACGTCACCCTCCAGATCATCCACAAGGCCGCCGGTCCCATCACCGAGAGCGACATCCTCCTGGCCTCCACCACCAACGCCATCATCATCGCCTACAACGTCCGCCCCTCCAAGAGGACCCGGGAGCAGGCCAAAGAGGAGCAGGTCGAGATCCGTTACTACTCCATCATCTACCAGCTCATCGAGGACATCAAACAGTCCCTGGAAGGGATTCTCAAGCCCATCGAGAAGGAGCACTTCCTCGGCACCGTGGACGTTCGCAAGGTTTTCAAGGTTCCCAGGGTCGGCAGTGTCGCCGGTTGTTACGTCTCGGAGGGGAAAGTCGAGAAGGACGGCCAAGTCCGGATCGTCCGCAACGGTATCGTCGTTCATACCGGCAAGATCCAGACCCTCCACCACTACACCCAGGAGGTGGAGAGCGTGAAAGAGGGCCAGGAGTGCGGTATCCGCCTGGAGAACTACTCGGACATCAAGGCCGGAGAC
>JAMOAD010000127.1 GCA_023621955.1 Acidobacteriota bacterium | reverse complement strand
GAGCAAGCGGTCGTTCTGGTCGAATCCATAGAAGTGGGTGACGGCCATGGTGTTAGTGACAAGGTTCTTGTGGGTCAGGATGACCCCTTTGGAGAGTCCAAGGGTACCGGAGGTGTAGATGATGGCCGCAGGATCGTTCTCGTTCACATCCGAAGCCGTGTGAAGGAGTCCCGTCTTTTCCCCGAAGGAGTGAATCAGAGAAGAGGCCGAGTGACGGGCCTCTTCCAGGAGCCGACTCAGGGAAACCACTCTCCCCAGTGGGGAGTGCTCCAGGGTGAAGTCGTCCAGGAAGACCACTCTCTGAAGGTATTTGTTCTTGTCCAGGAAGACCTTCTCCATCTGCTTGTGGGAGACGAAGAGGATCCTTGCCTCGGAGTGTTTGAGAATGATCTGAATATCGTCTGCCGGGAAACCGGGGAGGATGGGAACGACGATGGCCCCCATGGTCACGATGGCCAGGTAGGCGATTCCCCACTGGGGCGAGTTCTCACCTAAGAGGGCGACTCTGTCCCCTTTCTGGACTCCTTGGGCCTTCAAGAGGGATGAGAGGGCGGCGACCTTCTCCCCCAGTTGGGAGTAAGTGAAGGGAGGCTGGTTGTATAACCCCAATGAGGGTTGGTTCGGGAAGCGGCGAACCGTGTTTTCAAGGAGGGCTTTGATCGTGTAAGGCTTCACATCCATAGGGATAGGGGTCTTTATCATTCCCTATTATAGAGCATCCTCCCCCTTTCATCAACGTGAGAGTCCGAACCCTAGGCCTCCGATGGGCTATAGACGCGGTTCAGTTTGAGGCTCTCCCCTTTGAGAACCTCCTCCACGGTCATGGTGAGGTCTCCCCTCTGGGTGATCCACTGCTCCTCTCTTATCCGGCCCAGTTTGGTGTTGACCCTCCCTTCGACGGCGTAGAGGTCGGCTTTGGGGTCCTCCCTGTAGAGGATCTCATCCCTCAAGGCCAGAGTCTGTGCGGCGCATAGAAAACGGATAAAGAAGTCACCTTTGTTAAAGGTTATGATTTTACGGGCGCTCTCTAGATCGGAGAACTCGACGATGATACGCTTCCTCCCCTTCTGCCTGGCGATCTTAGCGAGCTCCAGGGACATCTCCTTGAGGGTTTCGAGAAGATCATCCTCCGACGTGAGGCTCTCCTTCTCAACCTTCTGAAGAAAGGAGAAAGAGACAGTGATCTTCTCCTTGAAAGAGAACTCGATCCGGTCACCCTCTACAACCATCGCTCCTTGCTCGGTTTTCTCCTTTTCGGAGAAGGACTCTCTCTTCAAGGAAATATCGCGGTTAAGGGAGATTCCCTCGATGTTCATAGGATTCTTATCGGAAGAAAGGGAGAGGAATAAAGGGGGTTCTTAAGAGAAGAGGTCCGGGTTGTTACGAAAGGGAAAAAGAGTTCCTGGCCGAAGAGGGAGGTCCCCATTGTAGAGCTTTGTTGAAACTTTTCCAGGCTTTGACTATAATGGAAAAAACCTCTGGAGGCCGGTATGAAACGTTTTCCTCTCCTGCTCTCTCTCTTCATCCTCTCTTTAGGGACTCTCTTTTCGGCTCAAATCCTCGTTTTGGGGAACGCGACCAAAGACGAAGTCTTGATCCTCAAAGAGTGGCGACAGAATTACGACGCTTACCGAGTGGACGCAACAGCTCTTTCAACCCTGAAGAGCCTTCCCGCAGGTGTTGAGGCGGAGGTCTACTTCGGAAGCTGGTGCGGCGATTCGAAGGTCAACGTTCCGAAGCTGGTGAAGATCTTCGAAACCGTCGATAAGGTCGCCGTCAAGTACATCGGCGTCAACCGACGAAACGATGAGAAGAGCTCTCTTTTTAAGACCAAACAGCTGGAGAGAATACCGACGGTGGTTCTCCTCTACCAGGGAAAAGAGGTCGGGAGAATCGTGGAAAACCCCAAGGAGACCCTCGAAAAAGACCTGGTTTCGATTCTCACTCCGATTCTTCGCTAGAGCCATGAGAACCTTCGCCCTCCTGGAACGCTTCTTCCGTTTTTCAGAGAACGGTACCAACCTGAGAACAGAGATGGTGGCCGGTACGACAACCTTTATGACCATGGCTTACATCATCTTCGTCCAACCCGCGGTGCTCTCTTTGGCCGGTATGGACACCGGCGCCGTCATGGTCGCCACTTGCCTCTCATCGGCTCTTGGCTCACTTCTCATGGGGCTTATGGCCAACTACCCCGTAGCCTTGGCACCCGCCTTGGGGGAGAACTTCTTTTTCGTCTACACCGTGGTCCTGGGCATGCAGATCGGATGGCAGAAGGCCCTGGGAGCGGTTTTCATCTCCGGAGTTCTCTTCTTCATCCTCACTCTCTTCAAGATCCGAGAGGGAATCCTGAACGCCGTTCCTCCCGCCCTTAAGGGGGGCATCGCCGTAGGGATCGGTCTTTTCATCACCTTCATCGGTCTCAACCAGGCCGGCCTCGTTCAAAAGAGCGCGGGAGGAGTCGTCGAGATAGGGAATCTTCGAAGCGGCCCAGTTCTTCTCGCCCTCGCCGCTTTGCTGGTGACCGCGTGGTTCACGATCCGGAAGGTCAAAGGGGCCATTCTTTGGGGGATGGTCGTCTCCTCCCTGGGGGCCTTCGGGCTGGGTTGGCTCTCTCTCCCCTCCTCCCCGGTCTCCCTTCCCCCCTCTCTCAAGCCGACGCTCTTTCGCCTCGATATTCCCGGCGCCCTCTCCCTGGGGCTGGGGACCGTGATCTTCGTCTTTCTCTTCATGGACCTCTTCGATACCCTGGGGACACTTATCGGCGTCGGCGACGCCGCGGGGATGCTCGACGAGAAGGGCCGTCTTCCCCGGGCCACCAGCGCCCTCATGGCGGATTCCATTGCCACCGTTGGAGGCGCCCTCTTAGGGACCTCCACGGTAAGCAGCTACGTCGAGAGCGCCACGGGTGTCAACGAAGGAGGGAGGACGGGAATGACGGCGGTGGTGACGGCCTTCTGGTTCCTGGTGGCCCTCTTCTTCTCCCCATGGGTCTCCTTGATCGGCAAAGGGATCATGGTGAACGGAACCCTGCTCCATCCGATCACATCCCCCGCCCTCATCATGGTGGGGGCGCTGATGGTGAAGAGTATCACCCGAGTCCCCTGGGACGATCTGACGGAGTCCTTCCCCGCCTTTCTCACCATGGTGGGAATGCCCTTCACTTATAGCATCGCCGACGGGCTCGCCTTAGGGTTCATCTCCTACCCGGTCCTTAAGCTCCTTTCCGGAAGGGGACGTGAAGTCTCCTGGCTGATGTACACGCTTGGAGCCCTCTTCGTCATGCGGTACCTCTTCTTTTCAGCGGCCTGAGGTGTTCCTCTGGGTTTATCCTTTTCTACCGGCAAGAATGGGCGCCGCTCTTTGCCCTTGGCAACGGTAACCCCTGGTGAGAGGAAACCATGCCCCTCCCCAGGAGGTTCCACTGGCGAAAGAGAGGAGAAGTCTCAGCTTCGTCGATAAAGCCGGGGTTCACTCGTAGCGTAGAGCCTCGACGGGGGGCATCTTGGCGGCCTTGAGGGCGGGAAAGATCCCGAAGAAGAGTCCCGTCAGAGTGGCCATACCCAAACCGAGAAGGATGGACCAGAGGGTGATCGACGCGGGAAAGTTGGCCGCTTTCTTGATGATGATGCTCAGAATCCAGCCGATCAGGATTCCCACGCCCCCTCCCGTGAAGGTCAAGGTCACCGCCTCGATGAGGAACTGAAAGAGGATGTCTTTCCGATTGGCGCCGATGGCCTTTCTGAGACCGATCTCTCGAGTCCTCTCCTTAACCGTGACGATCATGATGTTCATGACCCCGATTCCGCCGACCAGCAACGAGATTCCGGAGATGAGGATCATCACGAAGAAGACCGCCCCGGTCAGCTGGTTGTAGAGGTCGCTGATGGTGTCTTGGGTGAAGACGGCGAAGTTGTTATCCTCCGAAGGTTTTACCTTTCTCCGGATCCTTAACAGCTCGATCACCTGGTCCATGGCCTGGGACTGCAGCTCCGGCTTGATGGGCGTAGCCATGATCTCAAGCCAGCGGGGGCGGCGGACGAAGTTGTGAAGAGCCGTGGTGTAGGGAATATAAACGATCTCGTTGGATTCGTCCCCACCAAACATTCCGGAGCTGTCCTTCTTCGGCATGACGCCGACGATCAGGAAGGGACGACCGCCAATGGTGACCTGTTTGCCAAGGGGTTCGGCGTTGGGGAAGAACTCTTCGACGATCTTTCCTCCCAGAATGCAGACCCGCCCGGCGGCGTTCTGTTCTCCTTGGTTAAAAAAACGCCCCTTCTCGATCTCCAGGTTTTGAATCATCGGGAGTTTGTAGCCGACTCCGGCGATACGGGCGTTCATGACCGTCTCTCCCCGGTACTTGAGGGGGAACTGCTCCGTAAAGACTCCCAGGTAGGGGGTTGAGCCTTTGATCAAGGGAAGGGAGTCGATGGCCTCGGAATCTTCGACGGTCAGGTTCTTTCGGTTCCTCAGCCAGGCTGGCATACGTCCCATGTGGATGCCAGGTTCGGTCTTGGAGACGAAGATCGTGGCGCTTCCCATGGACTGGAGGTTTTCCTGGAAAGATTCGTTGATCCCCTCGATGACGGCCACCATGGTGATGATCGTGGTCACCCCGATCAGGATGCCGAGCATGGTGAGAAAGGAGCGAAGTTTATTGGATAAGATGGATTTGAAGCCAATGAAGACGACTTCCCAAAAAACCGTTAATTTCTCAAGCATTATTCCATCCTTATGGCGATGACAGGGTCAAGTTTGGCTGCCTTGTTGGCGGGATAGATCCCCGCGAAGAGACCGACGACGCCGGCGATGGCCAATCCGGTTAAGATCGACCAGAGTTCAACCGAAGAGGGGAACCCTGTGGCCGCGGTAATCGCCTTGGCAATGGAGAAGCCCAAGAGGATTCCCAGAAGCCCTCCGATGAACGAGAGCATCAACGCTTCGATCAGGAACTGAAAGAGGATATCCCGGCGTCTGGCGCCGATGGCCTTCCTCAAACCGATCTCCTTCACCCTCTCGGTTACCGAGACGAGCATGATGTTCATGATCACGATGCCACCGACGAGCAAAGAGATCGACGAGATGACCACCATCCCGATATAGAGGGCACCGGTGGTTTTTCTATAAAAGTCCATGAAGGTCTCTTGAGTCTCTATGGCGAAGTCATCTTCCATGTTCCCCATGAGCTTACGGCGGGAACGGATGATCTGTCTGACCTCTTCCTGGGCGCTCTCCATGGCTTCAGGGGATTTGGTGCTCACGGTGACCTCGAAGTTTCTCCTCCGGGCGCCGAAATCTTTAAAGAAGGTTGTCAGAGGAACGATGACATAGTTGTCCTGGGACATGCCCAGAACCTTTCCCTTCTTCTCCCCTACACCGATGACGCGGTAGATGTTCTGTTTCGCCCAAAAGGTCTTCCCTATGGGGTCTATACCGGGAAAGAGTTGTTCTCGGAGGTCCCAACCGATAATGGCAACGGGCATTCTCTCAAGAAGGTCGCTCTTCTGGAAGGAGCGGCCGGATTCGAGCTCCAAGTTGCCAAGAATCTCCGTATCGTTTTCGGTATAGCCGGAGATGCGGACGTCGTCCAGGTACTTGTCTTTATACTTAACCGTACCGGAGCTTGAAGCCCTTGCGCCGACAAGATGACAGGAGGTGCAGTACTTCTTCACAGCCTCATAGTCTTCATATTCGATCTTCTTCCTCTTACTGTACTTCTTCCACTCCTCGAAGGAGGTGATGATCGAGGGCATCCTGTTGAGGGTGAAGTCATGGGAGCCCATGTTGAAGAGCTTTGTCTCAACATAGTTGTTCAGTCCGCTGATGATGGAGACGATAGCGATGACCGTCATGACACCGATAATGATTCCCAACAGTGTGAGGAAGCTGCGCAACTTGTTGGCCCAGAGGGCTTTCAAGGAGATGGATAAACTCTCTTGAGTGGATATGTTCGCCATGTCAGAGAGTACGAAAGGAGTCTCTCTTTTGTTTCTTAAAACCGAAAAAAAATCCCTGGAATCCTTGGGTTGACCCTCCAGGGGAAAGAGGCTAAAATCAACATTCTCAGAGGAGGAGACGGATGAGGGCTTTTATCACCGGGATTTGCGGATTCGCCGGACGCCACCTGAAGTTCCATTTAGAGTCCCAAGGGGTGGAGGTTTGGGGAGCGGATCTGGCCAAGAGTGGTGACCCCCGGATCTTCCCCGGAGATCTCTCCAACAGGGAGTGGTTCTTTCCCTTGCTTGAGAAGATCAATCCGGATGTCCTCTTCCACCTGGCCGCATCCACTTCGGTAGGAAACTCCTGGAAGGCGCCCGGAGAGACTCTGGAGAACAACTTTACGGTGACTCTCCGTCTGCTCGAATGGATGCGGCAAAGAGAGAACCCACCGAAGCTGCTCCTTATGGGAAGCGCCGAGGTCTATGGGCGGAGGCGGACCTTTCCTCTCCGGGAAGAGCTCGTGCCGCGCCCCCTGAACCCCTACGCCTTCTCCAAGTTCCAGGCCGAAGAGAGCGCCCTCTTCTACCACAGGAACTTCCATCTACCGGTCTTCCTGATCCGGGCCTTCAACTTCACCGGTCCCGGCCAGAGCCCGGTCTTTGTCGTTCCCTCCTTCGCCAAGAGAATCGCCGCTATCGAGAGGGGGGAGGTCTCCCCTACCCTGGAGGTAGGAAACCTGGAGGCCCGCAGGGACTTCTCGGACGTTCGTGACGTTGTCCGGGCCTTGGACCTGGTTGTCTCCAAGGGGACACCCGGCCGGGTTTACAATGTCTGCAGCGGAAACTCCCTTAGAATCGCCGATCTGCTCGGTAGGCTCCTCTCCTTGGCTAGAAGGGATATCCGCTTCACCTCCAAGGCCGAGAAGTTCAGGCCCAACGACATCCCGCGTCTCGAAGGAAGCCGCGAAAGGATCACAGAGGAGTGCGGCTGGAACCCCTCGGTTCCCCTCCAGAAGACTCTGGAAGACACCCTCGACTATTGGCGCCTCCAGAAGCAAGTTTAATCGAGCTCAAAGAGTCCTGTACAGAGCCTGAAGTATCTCCCCTTCTGGGCGATCAACTCTTCGTGACTTCCCCTTTCGATGATTCTCCCCTCTTCGAGAACGAGGATGGCGTCGGCGTTTCTGACCGTCGAAAGCCTGTGGGCGATGACGAAGACCGTTCGGCCCTCCATCAGGCCGTCCATGCCCTGTTCGATCAGCCCTTCGGTTCGGGTGTCGATGGAGGAGGTCGCCTCGTCGAGGATCAAGACCGGCGGGTCCGCCACGGCGGCCCTGGCGATGGCAAGAAGTTGCCGCTGTCCCTGGGAGAGGTTGGCCCCGTCGGAGGTCACCATGGTTTGGTAGCCTTGGGGAAGGTGCCGGATAAAGGAGTCCGCATTGGCCAGTTTCGCCGCCACAAGGACCTCTTCATCGGTGGCCTCCAGCCTGCCGTAGCGAATGTTCTCCATGACCGTTCCCGTGAAGAGGTGGGTATCCTGGAGAACCATGGCCAAGGAGCGGCGCAGATCGGCCTTGCGAATCTTCCGGATGTTGATCCCATCGTAACGGATCTTTCCGTCCGGAAGGTCGTAGAAACGGTTGAGCAGGTTGGTGACGGTGGTCTTCCCGGCGCCGGTGGAACCGACCAAGGCGATCTTCTGCCCAGGCTTCGCAACTAGGGAGACCTCTTTGAGAACCCTCTGGCCCTCCCTGTACCCGAAGGAGACATCTATGAATTCGACCTGTCCCCGCAGCTGAGTGTATGTGACGGTACCATCGGCCCGGTGGGGGTGCTTCCACGCCCAAAGCCCTGTTCTCTTCTCGCTCTCTGTGATACTCCCCTGCCGGTCGATTCTGGCATTGACGAGAGTCACGTAGCCTTCATCCTCTTCGGGTCTCTCGTCGATGAGCGAAAAGATCCTTTCCGCACCCGCCAAGGCCGTCAGAAGGGCGTTGAACTGCTGGGAGATATGGGCGATTGGGTGGAAAAAGCCACGGGTAAACTGCAGGAAGGCCACCACCGTTCCAAGGGAGAGCGCCCCCTGGATAGCGAGGACTCCGCCCGCCACGGCGGTGACGGCGTAATGGATGTTGCCGAGGTTGGCCATGATGGGCATGAGAATGTTGGCATAGGTGTTGGCCTTCTCCGCCGATCCGCAGAGTTCCTCGTTGAGTTTGGCGAAGCTAGCCTTGACGCTCTCCTCTTGGCCGAAGGCCTTGATCTCACGCCCCCCTTCGACCATCTCCTCGATATACCCGTTCACCTTTCCCAACCTCCTCTGCTGAAGGGAGAAGTGAACCGCACTTTTGGTACCGATCTTACCGACGATTTTTCCCATGAGCCCCAGAGTCACCAGGACGAGAAGGGTCAACTGCCAGCTGTAATAGACCATCATGGAGAAGATTCCGACGACGGTGATCGCCGAGGAGATGAAGTTGGTGACACTCTGAGTCAGCATCTCCCTCATGGCATCGATGTCGTTGGTGTAGAGGCTCATCACTTCGCCGTGGGTATGGGTGTCGAAGTAACCGATAGGAAGGCGCTCCATATTCTGAAAGAGGTCGACTCTGATCCTGTAAAGCGTTCCCGTGGCGAGGGAGACCATGGCCCTGTTGAAGACATAGGTAGAGAGAGAACCGAAGAGGTAGATCAGAACCATGAAGGTCAGAACCCTCGCGAAGTCAGCCATGGTGGCGCCGTCGTAGTGGGAGGCAAGAGGCGTGACGTAGTTGTCCACCACGGTCTTGAGCAGGGAAGTTCCCGCGATTCCGGCCAAGGAGCTGAGCAGAACCGCGACGAAGACGAGAAGGACAAGGAACCGCGACGTCCCCATGTACCGGAAGATTCTTCTCAGAGTCCTGAAAACGTTCCGGGGTCTCTCCCTAGGCTTTCTCTCCACCCTCGGCCCGGCCATCTCAGTTAGCACCCTTCCTTTGAGATTCGTAGACTTCCCGGTAGATAGCGTTGCTCTTGAGGAGCCCTTGGTGGGTGTCGAACCCGTTGACCTTCCCGTTCTCCAGAACAACGATCCGATCGGCGTCGGCGATGGAAGAGATCCTTTGGGAAACGATCAGCTTCGTCATGACACCGAACCTTTCCTCTTTCAGACCCGACCGAATCCTGCTGTCCGTAGCGGTATCCACGGCGCTGGTGGAATCGTCCAGGATGAGGATTTTCGGTTTTTTCAGGAGGGCTCTGGCGATAGAGAGGCGTTGCTTCTGCCCCCCGGAGAGGTTGACTCCTCCCTGACCAAGCCTTGTCCGGTACCCTTCGGAGAAGGAGGAGATGAACTCGTGGGCCTGAGCGGTTTTGCAGGCTTCCACAACCTCTCCCTCCGTGGCCGCCGGGTTTCCCCAGAGGAGGTTCTCCAGAATGGTCCCTGAGAAGAGAACGCTCTTCTGGAGGACCATGGCGACAGACCCCCGGAGGGTGGAGAGCCTGTACTCCTTGACGTTGTGCCCTGCGACGACGATTTCGCCGCAACAAACATCGTAGAATCTGGGGATAAGCTGAACCATGGTTGATTTCCCCGAGCCGGTGCCTCCGATGATCCCGATAGTTTCTCCGGAACGGATGGCCAGATCGACACCTTCGAGGGCTATCCCTTCCCCGGACTTGTCGTAGGCGAAGGAGACGTTCCGGAAAAGTATGGAACCATCCTCAGGGCTGAGGCTCTGATCGGCAGTGTCGTCCCGGATATCCGGGCTCTCTTGCAAGATCTCGAGAATCCGGACGACCGAGGCTCGGGAGATCACCGACACGATCAGCACAAAGGAGATGACCATGAGGGAGATGAGAATCTGAACGACATAGGTGATGAAACCGGCCAACTGGCCGATCTCCATGCTATGGCCGATCACCAACCTCCCTCCGAACCAGAGGACGGCAACGATGCAGAGGTACATACAGAGTTGCATGATCGGCATGTTCAGGATTACCAACTTCTCCGCCGAGAGTTGCGCCTCCCTCACGGCGTCGGCGCTTCCGTTGAACTTCTCCCTTTCGTAATCTTCCCTGACATAGGCCTTGACGGTCCGAACACCGATGAGGTTCTCCTGGACGGCGGCGTTCATACGGTCGTAGCGGCGGAGCATCTCCTTGAACCTGGGGTGGGCTCCGGCGGCAATGCCATAGAGGGAGACCCCCAAGAGCGGGACCGCCACGAGAAAGATCGTTGAGAGGGAGCGGTTGAGTGTGAAGGCCATGAAGAAGGCCCCCACAAGCATGAGGGGAGCCCTGACGGCGATACGGATGATGATCATGAAGGCGTTTTGAGTGTTTGTCACGTCCGTGGTGAGCCGTGTCACCAGGGAGGCGGTCGAATACTTATCGACGTTGGCAAAGGAGAACTCCTGGATCTTTGCGAAGAGCAGGTTGCGTAGGTTTTTGGCGAATCCGGCGCTCCCTCTTGCCGCGAATTTTCCGGCCAAGGCTCCAAAGACGAGAGAAACGACAGTGATCACCGTCAGAAGCACTCCCATCTTCAGTGTGTACCCGATCCCCCCTCCCCCCAGGATTCCCTTGTCGATGATCCCCGCCATGATGAAGGGGATCAGAATCTCCATGAACACCTCTCCGGCGATAAAGAGAGGGGTTAGAACCACGGGCCTTCGGTACTCCCCTACGCAGGAAAGAAGTATTTTAACCATCGCCACGGCCTCACCCTTCTCCGGGGAAAGAAAGCGACAGATTCCAGGGGAACTTCCGGAAAGCCCAGGGAGGGAGCGTCGAGAGTTTCAACGGCCCTCCGGATAGGCCAAGGAGAGGAAACTCTCCCCATGGTCGGTTTGGGGGAAGTTATCAACCAGGGCCAACCGCTGGGGGACGTACCCCCCCCTGAGAAGAGGGACCAGGTCCCGGGCCAGAGAGGCAGAATCGCAGGAGAAGAGAATCAGCCGCTTGGGCTTGGCCTTCAGAAGCATGTTCACAAGGTCTTCTCCAAGGCCGCTTCGAGGAGGATCTGCCAAATAAAGCTCCCTTTCAGGCAAATCCACCCTCTGGGAGTAGAGGTTTTGCCGAAGAACCTCCACCCCCTCCAGGCCGTTTCGACAGAGGTTCTTCTTTAAGGAGAGGACATTCTCCCGATCCTCCTCCCAGCAGAGGAGCCCCTTGCACTTAGAGGCGAGAGGAAGGGTGAAGAAACCGGTTCCCGCGAAAAGCTCCCCTCCCGAAGGGAAGGAGAGACCCGTCAGCTCCTCATCAACCAGGCCGACCATGGTGGCGAGCTGAGAGAGGTTGGATTGAATGAAGTTGCAAGGACGGTAAAGGTATCTGTAGGGACCCACGAGGAACTCGATCTCGCCGCTCCCGTCAAGTGGTTTCCAGAGATCGGTTCCCTCCTCTTGGAAAGAGGCGGAGCACTCCCGCCCGTTGGAGA
>JAMOAD010000130.1 GCA_023621955.1 Acidobacteriota bacterium | reverse complement strand
GGAGATGCTTCTGATGCCAGGGTTGCCTAAGACTCCCGCCGCGGAGGTCATCGATATCCTCCCCGACGGGGAGCTTTTGGGAATCTTCTGATCCCCCCTCAGGGAAGAGGGCTCGAAGGGGGCTGGAGGAAAGAGTCTGTTCCGAGTGTTTCTCTCACCTTCCTGGTCAGCTCTTGCAGGGAGAAGGGCTTCTGGATAAAGTTCACCTCTTCGTCCAGAACGCCGTGGTGGGCGATGACGTCGGCCGGGTAACCTGAAGAGAAGAGGATCTTTATGTCTGGAACAAGGGAGAGAACCTCCTTGGAAAGGTCTCGGCCGTTCATCTCCGGCATGACCACATCGGTCATGAGCAGCCGGATTCGCTCCGACGACTCTTTGACGATGGCCAGGGCCTCGGCGGGGGAGGAGGTCGCCAGGACCGTATAACCTTGGCTCTCGAGTATGGTCCTGGTGATCTCCAGAATCTCGGCTTCGTCTTCCACCAGAAGAACCGTCTCGTTGCCCTGGGGAGGTTCTCCCTGGGGAATCCTTCTCTGAAGCTTGGCGGTGTCGCCCCGGTAGAAGGGGAAGAAAATCGTAAAAACCGTTCCCTGAGAGGGGACGCTGGTAACATCGATGAACCCTTTGTTCTGTTTGACGATTCCGTAGACCATGGCCAACCCCAGTCCCGTCCCTTTTCCCATCTCCTTGGTCGTGAAGAAAGGCTCGAAGAGGTTGCTCAGGGTCTTCTCGTCCATCCCGCAACCGGTGTCGCTGACGGTCAGCTGAACGTATTGGCCGGGGACGGATCCGGGGTGGTTGGAGCAGTAAGCCTCATCCAGGGTAGTGTTCTTCGTCGCTATGGTGATGTCGCCGATCCCGTGGATGGCATCCCGGGCGTTGACGCAAAGGTTGGCCAAGATCTGGTCGATCTGGGTCGGGTCCACCTTGATGGGGCCGAGGCTTCTGGAGGGAAGCCAGAGAAGCTTGATATCCTCTCCGATGAGACGGTGGAGGATCGTGAGCATTCCCTCCACGGTCTCGTTCAGGTCGAGTACCTTGGGAGAGACGGTCTGTTTGCGGGCGAAAGCGAGAAGCTGGCGGGTCAGGTCCGCGGAACGTTCCGCCGCCTTGCGGATGCTCTGCAGGTCCGCGGCCAGTTTCTGATCAGGATCAATCTTGCGGAGGGCCAGCTCTGCGTGGCCCAGAATCACGCCCAGCATGTTGTTGAAGTCGTGGGCGACCCCTCCGGCCAGACGGCCTATGGATTCCATCTTCTGGGCCTGAGTCAGTTGGCCCTGCAACTTCCGCCTCTCCTCTTCGGCCCGCTTCCGATCGGTGATGTCCCTGACGATACTCCAGCGGTATCGCTCCCCCCCAGAGGGGTCCGAGGCCAGGAAGGTTTGAAGTTCACCGGGGAAGGTCGTTCCGTCCTTGCGTTTGTACTCCTTTTCGTAGAGGCCCGAGTAGCCTCTCCGTAGGAGCCGGCGGTTCCAGATCTCCTCCCTCTCCCAGGCCAGCCACTTCTCGGAGGTGATGACCGAGGGATCGGGCATGGCGAGAAGCTCATCCCGAGTGTATCCAAGCATTTTACAGAAAGAGGCGTTAGCGTCGAGAAACCTGCATTGGTCGTTCAGAACGGCGATTCCATCTCGGCTTCCCGTGAAGAGGAGGCGGTACTTCGCCTCGCTCTGTCTGAGGCGGAGGACCTTTTCGTTGAGCCGACGCTTAAGGAAGAGGGTGATAGCCGTCAGGCTCAAGAGAAGCAACAGGGCGAAGAGGGCGGCGAACTTCAGCCAGAGAAGAATCTCCGGGTTTGGGCCGACGTAGAGGTCGAAGGCGATCCAGCGTTTACGGATTCTTTTGAACTCTTCCTCGGAGATTGTCGACAAGGCCTTCTGGATAGCGCTGAAGAGAAGGGGGTACCTCTTGCTGACTCCGATTCTCCAGGCGAAGGAGTAGTCGGTTTTCCCGGAGACCCGTAGGTTTGGGATCCCCTCCTTGGTAACATAGTATGCCGCGACGGCCATGTTTTCAACGAAGGCATCCACTTGGCCGAAGGAGAGGCGGTGTAGGCCTTCGGGGACGTTCTTGACCGGGACGATGTTGGAGAGCCCCTGCTGCAAGAGGTACTGCTCCGTGGCGTATCCGGAGACGACGGCGACTCTTCGCTCTCTGAGGTCCTTGAGGGAGAGTTCGATAGGAAAGGGTTGTGAAGAGGTGATGATGACGACCTGAGCCGTTGCGTAGGGAGCCGAGAAGAAGGCGTACTTCTCCCTCTCCGGAGTCGCGACTATGGTGGGGGCGACGGCGCAACCGCCGTTTTCCAAGGAGAGCAAGTGGTTGTGCCAATCCGAAGAGGG